>NZ_JPES01000078.1:0-27826 GCF_000730175.1 Haloferax sp. ATB1
CCTCACACCGGTGTTCCTCCCCATCGTCGAGCAGACCGCAATCAGCCCGATTCACTTCGGCGTCGTGATGATCGTCACGCTGATGATCGGCCTGCTCACGCCGCCGTTCGGCGTCATCCTGTTCGTGCTCAACGCCGTCACCGGCGTCTCGCTCGAACGGATTACCCGGCACATGGTCCCGTTCTACCTGCCGCTTCTGTTCACCCTCCTGTTGATTATCGTCTTCCCGGAGCTCGTCCTCTGGCTGCCCCGTGCGATGGGGCTCGCCTGAGCGACGCTTCGATTTCTTTTTAGAACGGCCGCTACCGGCGCGTAGATGCGGGTACGGGAGCGTTCGCTTCGTGAGTTCGTCTGTCGACCGCAAGAGTTAGCATGCCGTAGTCGGTGGATTCGAATATGGTGGAGACATCACCCACGGTTACCGTATCGGATAGCGCTGCGGTCGTCATCGGCGGCACGAGCGGCATCGGGCGAGCAATTGCGCTCGCCTTCGCCAACGACGGTGCCGACGTCGTGGCGACGAGTCGCAGCGCGGACGCCGTCGAGGAGACCGCCGAGGAACTCCGCGCTCGCGGTGCGAAGACGGCCGAAGTGACGTGCGACGTTCGAGACAACGAATCGATAGAGAACCTCTACGAGGTCGCCAGCGACGCCATCGGCGACATCGATATCCTCGTGAACTCGGCGGGGTCGGTCGCGAGAGCGTCCGTCTCCGAGATGAGCGACGACCAGTGGAACCAAGATATCGACGTGAACCTGACGGGCGTCTTCCGGGCGTGCCGCGTCTTCGGCCGCGAGATGGAGACGGGAAGCATCGTGAACATCTCCTCGATGTCAGCACAGCAGGCCCGCGAGGAGCGCCCGGCCTACTGCGCCGCGAAAAGCGGCGTAAACGGTCTCACGCGCTCCGCGGCGGCCGACCTCGCGCCCGATGTTCGGGTCAACGCCATCGAACCGGGGTTCGTCAAGACCCCACTCGCCGGCGACGGCTTCAACGAGGGGACCGAACTGCGAAAGAAGATAGACGAGGGAACGCCGATGGAACGCGTCGCGACGCCGGACGAAATCGCGGGCGCGGCCGTCTACCTCGCCAGCGACGCGGCGTCGTTCACGACGGGCGCGGTCATCACGGTCGACGGCGGCTACAACGACAACGCGTTATAACTCGTCGCTGACGCGAATTACGCCTTTTACCTCTTCGGGCTCGGCCGCGCGGTCGAAGGCGGCCTGCGTGTCCTCGAACGACGACTCGAAGGTCACGATGCTGTCCACGTCGAACCGACCCGTTTCGATTCCCTCGATGGCCTCCGGGTACGTGTTACTGAATCTGAACGACCCCTTCAGGTCGTACTCTTGGCCGATGGTCTCGACGATGTCGGTGGGGAACTCGGGTTCGAGCGGGATGCCGACGAAGACGACGGTGCCGCCGCGTTTGACGGCCTCGGTCGTCGTCTCGATAGCGCTGCCGAAGCCGGAACTCTCGAGAACCACGTCGACGCCGCGTTCGTCGACGTGTTCGCGAATCGTCTCGATGGGGTCGGACTCCGTCACGTCGACCGCGTAGTCGACGCCGCGGGACTCGGCCAGTTCGAGCTTTTCGGGGACGACGTCGGTCAAGACGACCGTCTCGGCTCCGCGGGCCATCGCGACTTCCGAGACGAGTTGGCCGATGGGGCCGCCGCCCGTGACCAACACCGAGTCGCCCTCGGAGACGCCGCCGCGCTGACAGGCGTGCATCGCGACGCTCAGCGGCTCCGCGAGCGCCCCCTCGCGGAGCGACACTGAGTCCGGAAGCGCGTACAGGTACTCGGCGGGCCACGCGACGTACTCGGTTAGTGCGCCCTCGACCGGCGGCGAAGACATGTACTCCATGTCCTCACAGAGGTGGTAGGTGTCGTCACCGGCGCAGTACTCGCACTCTCCGCACGGGAGACCGGGTTCGATTGCCACGCGGTCGTCGGGACCGACGCGGGAGACTTCGTCACCCACTTCGACGACGGTACCCGCGGCCTCGTGACCGAGGACGTGGGGGAAGTCGACGACGTTGCCTCCGTTTTCGCCGTGTTGGTAGTAGTGTAAGTCGGACCCGCAGATGCCGACGCGGTCGATTCGAACCAGGACTTCGTCGGGGGCGATTGTCGGGAGGTCCCGCTCGACAAGTGTGAATTCACTAACAGCTGTGAGCTCGCAGGTTCGCATGCTTGTACGGAGGAGAATTACGGTTATATTCCTTTTGCCGTGTGGGTCACGACAGACGGTAGTACGGGGAGTATTCACCGCACTCGACCGGTGCGTTCGCCCGCTCAGTGGGCAGCAAAATAACACAGACGAACCCAACAATAGTTTCACAAACAAACATTTTTGTGGGATCTGAATATTTTGGATTACTTAGGTTATTATATGATGCCATTTTTGAGTGATTATCTAACATCTTATCTGTAAACACGTGTTTTTCACAGTCGAAAAATGGATATTCACAAAAAATTTATCAAGAGTCGAGGATCAATATTGCACAATTTGCACACTTAATAGTCCGATGCCACTACGGTTTTGTACTGACCGAAATGAGACACACGACAGAGCCACGGTGTGACACGCCCTCCGGGGGAAGCGTCGCAATGCTCCGCCGCGTGGCGGGACGCCATCTGCGACGGTCGTCAGGGGGCGCGTTCACCCTCGCGTCGCCAAGACATATGCGACCCCAGTGAGTCCGGCCCACGCGACACCCGCGGCGAGACCGACGCCGACCAGCGAGGCGGTGCCGACGAGTCCGCCGATGAGCCAGACGAGGACGGCCGCGCCCGCCAACAGCTGTATTCGAAGGCCGCTCACCGGGGGCGACCGACGCTGAAGGGTCAGCGCCATTCCGTAGCCGCCGAGACCCAGCGCACCCACGTAGAGCCCGCTTCCGAGAAGGCCCCACACCGAGGCCAGTCCGCCGAGGAACTCGTCGTCGGTCGAATCGTTCGTCGGCGACTGAGCCGTGTTCGTCGCCCCCGCCGTGTTCGGGGAGGTCGCTGTCGTCACCGTCGGAGTCGCCTCGGCTGGCGCGACACCAATCGTCGTCGTGACAGTGTCGCTGTCGATGCCGAGTCGACTCTCGACGGCTAACCCGACGTCGAGGGGCTGTTCGCTCATCGTGACGCTGAGTTCGGGGGTCGACTGCACTCGCTCGGTCCCGTTCACGAAGAAGTGATAGCGACCGACTGCTGAGGTGTCGCTCGTCGAGCCGGCCCCGGACAGTCGGAGTTCGTCCGCGGCGGTCGCTGTCGCCGGGGCGTCGATTCGAGCGGTCGGACGGGTGTACAGCTCGTCGGGTGCCACGGTTCGGAACGGCGTAAAATCGACCCAGCCGCGCTCGGTGACGACGGGGTTCCCCTCTCCGGACGGGAGAATCGACGAGTGATACGGACCGCTGGCAGCGCCCCAGTAGTTGGACTCGGCGTCGACGGTCCGAATCGGGTCCACCACGATTCGGGCGGTCGCGTTCGCGCTGACCAGCGGCTTGATATCGACCGTGAGACCGCGGTCTTGGCCGTAGATACTGTTGTTGACGACGTGGTGGGTCCTGGTCCCCTCGCCGGCCGTTTGGACCCCGATTCCGGTCGGAAGCGCGCCGCTCACGCGACGAATCGTCAGGGCGCTGGCTTCCGCGCTCCGTGTCTCGCTTTCCCCGTCCGTCCGCAGGACGACGACCGTGTCCTCCCAGAGCCGAGCGACCGTGAGCCGCTGTGTCAACTCGGGATTGGCGACGAGTTCTTCCAGCGGAACCGTCGACTCGGCCTGGTTGATGATCGCACCGGACGCCCCCTCCGCGACGTACACCCCCGTTCCCGGCGTCACCCCCGAAACGGGAACCGGGTCCGCAAAGGCGTTCGTGTTGAACACGATGTCGTTGTCCCGAACGTCGGTCTCGACGACCCCGCGGACGACGACGCCGTAGGAGTTGGCGGCGATAGTGTTGTTGGCGACCGAAAGCTCGCCTCGATGCGTTATCGGGCTGGCGACGAGCAGTCCCGCACCGGCGTTGTTCGCCAGTCGGTTCTCGCTGACGTTCGTCCGGTGAATAATCAGGTTCGAGCGGACCGAAACGGCGTGACCCTCGTTATCGCGGACGGTGTTATTCCGGACGTCGACCCCGCGTGCCGCCGCTCCCGTCTGGAGCGCCAGTCCCGCTCCTTCGTTGTCCCGGACGGTGTTGTCTGCCAGTGTGAGGCCCGACACGACGGTCCCATCGAGGGCGAACCCGTCGCCGCCGTTCTCGACGAAGCGGTTCCCACGAACGTCGCTCCCTCTCGTCAGCCAGTTGTTGACGTGGACAGCGTCCCCGCCGTTACCGCGAATCGCGTTGTCGGTGAGTTGCAGATTCAGTTCGAGACTGCGAGCGGTGAGGTCGACGCCGTGGCCGACGTTGTCCGCGAGCGTGTTGTCACGGATGGAGACCGCACCCGGTCGGGGGAGTTGCGTCCCCGACTGGCGGATACGGATGCCGGTCCGGGAGCCTCGAATCTCGTTTCCGGCCACGGTCGCCGTCGTCTCGTCGCGAGCGTCGAGTTGGATACCGGCGTCACCGGCGGTGATGTGGTTGTGCAGCAGCGTCGTGTCGCTTCGGGCCGCGCGAACCGCGATTCCGCTGCCCGCGGTCGCCGAAATCTCGTTGTTCAACAACCAGAGCCGGCCGACGCCGTCAGCGGCGACGAAGACGCCGCTCCCGTTGATATCGCGGAACGTCGACTCGCGAACGGTGAGCTGCCGCACGCGCGTCGTGGACGCGGCGCGGTCGTCGACCGGCGACGTGACGTTTCCGACGGCGAGCGAGCCCCGAACACCGTCCGAGAGCTGTGAGACTGTCCCCTTTCGGAGGTCGACCGCAACGGGATAGAAACCGCGCGTCTCCGGGTTGATCACGTCCCCGTACTCCACGAGGAGTCGGCCGTCGCTCGGGATGCTGACCGGCCTCGACAGCGAGATCCGCACGCGACCGTCCCGCGCCGAGACGTCCGCGACGAACGAGTCGAACGACCGCTCTATCGTCCCGTTTCGGTTGCTGTCGAGACCGATGCGGTCGATGCTCTCCGCGTCGACGTCGTCGACGGAGCCGGCGTCGGCGTATCGGAGTTCTATCGTGTCGAAGGTCACGCCGACGCCGGCGTCGAGCGACAGCGTGTGGTTCGACCGCTCCTCGCGCTCCGCGGGTGACGCCGTAATCGAGGTCTCGCCGGTCGCCCCCGTCAGTGGTGTCGCCCGAACCGCGTGCCCGTCGATGCGGCGGAACGTCGACCGCTCGATGGTAATCGGCGGCGTCTCCGCGGTGTCGTCGACCGACAGCCCGGCGTTCGAGAAGTCACGGAACGTCGAGTCGGTAATCGTTATCGACCCGTCCGCACGGGCTACGGTGACGCCGCTCGTCCCGCCCTGCAGGGTCGTATTGCGCACGACGAGGCGGGACTCGCTCGTCCCGTTGTAGCGGATGCTCGCCCACCGGCGGTCGGCGGCGGCCCCCTCACTCCGGGAAATCGTCACCGGCTGGGCCGCCGTGCCGTCGACGACGAGTGAGCCGTCCACGGAGAGCGTGATTCCCTCGGCGAGTTGAACGTCGGTCCCGGGGCGTATCGTCAGCGTCGTCCCGGGGTCGACGTGGACGCTCTGGATGATTCGGTAGGGGCCGTCCTCCGGCGTCCACGTCGTGTCCGCGGCGATGTCCGATTCCACGAACGTGGTGTTCGCCTCGCTTTGGGCGGCCGCCGCCGGACTGGCGAGTGGGACGAAAAGCGACACGACGACGAGTACGACCAGTATTCGCCGAATCCAACCGGGAGATGAGGTAGTCAAGAACATTATGCGTCAGCGTAGATATAGGATATATGTGATTTTCACGAGATATAAATGAAGTGGTACTCGGCTCTGAAACCGACGGCGGTCAGCCGTCGGCCGTCACGACTTCCGTTCACACGGAGAGACGCATGCAGTTCGCACAATACTACAACTTCCAGCGACCAAATCAATGCTCGATGGACGACCGGTTGAGGAGGTCACTAACTATGCAGTGTCCACAAGGGAGTCAATGAACTGTCTGTTATTCGGACGTAGAACATGCGCCCCGCTGGAGTCTGCTTAGTCGCTGACCTCGAAGTACTCGAAGTCGCAGTACCCGTCACCGACCGCAGAGTCGGGCGACGGCGCGACGAACAGACCGATTTTGGCACCGATCCAGCGACCCTGTTGGGCCTGGAACGGCTCTCCAATCGACTCGAAGCCGGTATCGTCCGTCGCGTACGCGAACTGGACGCGACCCCCGTCTTCGACGGTCGCCCGCAGTCGTGCGGACGGAGCCTCGGAGGGGCACTCGCTCACCGACCGTATCGGAGTCGCCCTCCGATGGACTGGTGTTACGTCCCTGTATCAGGCGGACTCCGTCCGTGCTCTTGTGGATACTGAGGTAGGCGTACTCGGTGCCCATGACGAGAAGCCCCCCATGTCCCGGTTTCTTCTTGGAGGCCACAGTGGACTTCTGTCGTCGCCGTGAACGCCGGGGCGGGGAACTTCTGGAGAAGGAGATTCGGGGCGGTCCACAGGTTGTCAGACTCACCGACACGCTGTTGGAACAGGCGGAGCGCGCCGGGGCGGTCGGTGAGCGAGTGCCACCCGAACTTCGGGTTTCCGTGCCATTGCCACTGGAGCCCTAAGCGGGCCGCTTCGAAATCGTCAGAGGTCTGCGGGACCATCGTCGGAAGCGTCTCAGCAGCGACATCGGGCTTTTCGTGCGTTCGAACCGGCTCCCCGGTCCCATCGCCGTCCTCGTCGCGACCGATGACGGGCCACCCGTCGGCCCAAGCGACCGGCTGGAGGTGGACGATGCGGCCGTACGGGTCGACCTCTTGGAAGTGAACGAACCAGTCCTCGCCGCTGTCTAAGTCTACGAGCGCTCCCTGATGCGGCCCGTTAATCGGCGTCTCCCCCTGGGCGAGGACGATTCGGTCGTCGTACGGGCCGTAGATGTCGTCCGAGCGCAGGACCGTCTGCCATCCGTCGCTAACGCCGCCGGCCGGCGCGAAGATGTAGTAACTCCCGTCCCGCTTGTACAGCTTCGGCCCCTCGATTGTCGGGTGGTCGTCGTGGCCGTCGAACACCTGTCTGCTTTCGCCGGTGATGTGCGTCCCGTCCGGTGCCATCGGGGCGATGTTGAGCACGCTGTTGAAGCCAGCACGGCTCTTCGCGAACGCGTGGGCGAGATACGCGTTCCCGTCGTCGTCCCACAGCGGTGCCGTGTCGATCCACCCCTCGGCCTCGTACACGAGCGTCAGGTCGGACCACCGACCACGAGGGTCGTCGGTCTTGGTCATGTAGACGCCGCGGTCGGGGTCGCCGTAGAAGATGTAGAACGTCCCCTCGTGGTAGTTAATCGAGGGCGCCCAGACGCCGTTCCCGTGCTGCGGACGGTCGAAATCTGGTGGTAACTCGTCGATAGCGTGATTGATGAGTCGCCAGTTCACGAGGTCGCGCGAGTGGAGTATCGGGAGTCCGGGGACGGCGTTGAAGCTCGAAGCGGTCATGAAGAAATCAGCACCCACGCGAACGACGTCGGGGTCGGAGTAGTCCGCGTAGATGACCGGGTTCCGATACTGGCCGTCATCGAGGTTCGGGTCCCAGACTGCAGAGGTGTGTTTCATGATAGCGGACAACAAGTAACGCATGAATAAACGTTGTGTTCAATACCCTCAATTGCACGATGTTGAACGCTCTCTCCAGCTATTTCGGTACGGAGTACACCGGATGGTCGACGGATACGTCCCGCGTGAGACGAGCGAATCGAGTTGCGGTCGACGAACCACTCGGCGATCGACGTTCGGTTATTCGAAACACATCGTAAGTCTCCCTCGCGACCGTCCGGACTCGGTGACCGTATGAACGGTATTACTTATGCAAAACATCGGTGCATCAGCAGCAGATATACACCAATTCGACAGATTCATCCGTCCCGTAACGCGGTTTTCGGGCGAATGAGAATACGTAGTTGTCGCCGACTGCGCTCGACGTCGCAACACGGGAGACGCTGGAGGGAGCGTTGACTGCATGGCGTCGGTAGTTCTCGTCCTTGCGATCGCGCTCCTGGCAGCCCTGTTCATGTCGTTCACCGTCGGAGCGAACAGTAACTCGGCCCCCGTCGCGCCCGCCGTGGGAGCCAACGCACTCTCGGTTCTCCGAGCGGCCCTCCTCGTCGGCGTCGTGGCCGGGCTCGGAGCAATCCTCCAGGGAGGTAGCATCTCAGAGACCATCGGTAAGGACCTCGTCACCGGAGTCTCGATCACGCCACTCGCGGCGGCCGCGGCCCTGCTGACCGCCGCGACGCTCATCACAATCGGCAACACCTACGGGTATCCAATCCCGTCCGCATTCACCGTTACGGGGGCGATGGTCGGGGCCGGCATCGCCCTCGGCGGTGGCTTCGCCGTCGATGAGTACGTCGTCATCCTCGGGTTCTGGTTCGCGATACCCATCGTCGAGGGCGTCCTCGCGTACGGACTCGCTCGCGGCCTGCGAAGCGACGCCGTCCCCGAACTCGTCGGTATCCCCGTCCTCGGTGGCGCAGTCGGCTATGCGTTGGCCAACATCCAGCTCACGGTTATCCCGACTGCGAACGGCGCACAGGGCTCCGTCGCACGATACCTCGCCACCACATACCAGTTTCTACCAACAGCCATCGGCGGCTCGTACACCTTCGGAATGGTCGCCGTGAGTGTGGCCAGCGGGCTCGTTGCACTGGTCGGGACACGGGCGTTGCTTCGCCGCGACGAGACCGCCGGTATCAATCAGTTTCTGGTCGCGCTGGGACTCATCGTCGTGTTCACAAGCGGTGGCACGCAGGTCGGCCTGGCGACCGGCCCGCTAGAGGCCGTGTTCGAAACGGACCTCCAGCTCTCGTCGATTTACTTGCTCGCACTCGGCGGCGGTGGGATTCTCCTCGGAGCGTGGATTAGAGGGCCGCGGCTCGTCCAAGCCGTCTCGAACGAATACGCCACGCTCGGGCCGAGACGGTCGATTGCCGCTCTAATTCCCGCCTTCCTTATCGCACAGCTCGCAATCGTGCTGGGAATCCCGATATCGTTCAACAAAGTGATGATCGCGAGCATCGTCGGGAGTGGGCTCGCCGCCAGCTCGTCCGAGGGAAGCGGCGTCTCACCGCGGAAAGTCGGCATCACACTCGGGTCGTGGGTCGGGTCGATGCTTGGCGCAGGCATCATCAGCTACGCCCTGTACCACTTGTTGAACGTGGCACCGGGCGTGGGATAGTCAGGAGACGATTTGGTCGACAATCTCTTCTTCTGCGGCCTGAGTTTTCATCTCCTCCCACGTCTCGAAATCAGTCCTGCTGGCGACGTACTCATCAAGTCGGGAACTCGAGACGTTCCGCACGTCGGCAGCGTCGTCGAACGTCCACGGGCTCTGCTCACAGAACGCGTCGAACGAGTCGAACTCGGTGTGGTCGCGCATGAACGGGTGTGAGAAAAAGTCGTCCGACTGGACTCGGGTTCCTGCCTGCAGTTCGCCGATTCGGTTGAGGGCGTTCCCGACGCGTTCCTCGAGACCCTCCAGTCCAGTAATCTGAAGGTCCATACCGGAGGTGATGTCTCGATGCGGGTAAAAGCCACGACCACTCACTGGCGTCAGTTCGAAACGATATGGCACATGGTAACGGAGTGGATTGCGGATCACACGAGTGGAATGCACACGTCACTGACGGGAGTTCGGGGACATCAGCTACGAGACGAGCTATCCCGGTCCCAAGGATGCGATATCGGCACCGACTGTCGCCAGCGCATCGGCGGGCTTTGGGTTGCGGTCAGCCAGATGCGTGTCCCAGTTGTTCGGAACGCTCGATAGCGCTGCGGCGATAGCCTTGCTGCACGTCTCGACCCCCGGTTCTGTCGGGTCGTTACCACCCCAGGCATCACGAATGACTGTCATCGAGTTGATCCGGATTTCGAGGCTGTGTAGCTCGTAACGAGATACCAGTTCGGAAAGCCCGAGTTGGAGGGCGACGTACTCGGCAGTGTTGTTCCCGTCCGAGACCCGACGGGACGGCCGAGCCATGCGAGTTGGTTCTCTGCTGCGTCCATGATGACTGCGCCCGTGCCTACCGGACCGGGGTTGCCGCACGAACTGCCATCGACGTACAGGACGAACGAATTATCGGTCGGTTCGGGGGCTGGCGGGCGAGTAAGTTCCGACGACAGCAGGGCATCGAGCACACGCCGCAACTCAGCCGGGGTCGTCGCGGGGTCAAATAGGCCCCGTAACCAGGGACGGCGTCGTCGATGACATCGGTGGCGACTGCCATCTCGTAACCGACGCCCGCGAGGACCTTGTCGACGAGCGTGGCGAGTGGTGAGTGGTGTTCGACGGGAAGCGGTTCCTCGGTCACGTCGCCAGCACCTCCCCCCGACGCTCGCTCCGGGGACACACCCCGTCGCCCCTGGCTGGTCTCGTCACCTCGTCAGACCGAAGAGCCCGGGGACTCTTCGGAGTCGAACAGATTCCGAGGCACCGAGGCTTCGCTCTGGGGACGCCGGTCAGGGCGTTTGTCATCCACCTCTCCGCGACTGCGTATCCGTTGAGAGAAACAACGCAACTGCTTCCACGCCCGATATAGAACGTTTTTGTCAATCTACTTTTTAATGCTGACATTATGTTAGAATTGATCTAAAACTGCCTGATGAAACACAAGTTTGGTTACGGTTGAGACGGGTACTATCGGAATTAACCTCGGTTAGTATTACTTAAATAATACAATATAGTTGAACCGAGTGTCTGTCGCTGAATTGTTTGGCCGACGTGGTACCAACCCAACGGCTGTGTTTCATCATCGCCCTCAATTAGAGTTGAGCAGTCGGCTTGACTACGCTAAGCGAAATCTCACCGAAACGTGGTTTCAGGTCCAAAAATTCGAGTCTAGAACACTCATAATTTATAAATAATGATTGTGGAACGTTCCAGTATTATTGTATAATATATACAATATTTAGTACCGGATAACCGTCTCAATCGCTCAACTTCCGACGCCGTTATATACTATCAAGAGCTAAATAGTACTGTACTAAAAATAACTTCATTTCGTTTCTATTACAATATAGAATCGGGCTATTTGATATCAATTTTGGGAGTAGCTCCCTCAAATGCGACCTGCTTCGGCATCGCCTCAGCGGGTCGTGAGAGCGGTCAACCACCACAAACCCAAGCACGTTCGACGGCCCCCTCGTATCTCTCGTATCGGCCGCTCAGTCGGAGAGCCGTGGTTACCGGCTGATGCCACCGCCAGACTGCTCGCACACGCGCTCGACTTCGGTGGAAGTGATGATAGCTAAGTCACCATCCAGCGTTCGCTTGAGGGCCGCCGTCGCAGCGCCCGTTTCGAGTGCGTCGGGGACGGGTTCACCGTGAATCCGCGAGGCGAGATAGCCGCCGACGAAGGCGTCACCCGTACCGATCGGGTCGACTGTCTCGGTTTCGAACGCAGCCTGCTCGTACGTTTCGCCGTCGACGCGGGCGAGCACGCCCTCGTCGCCGCGCGTGACGAGCACCGTCTCGAAGCCGAACTCCGCTTCGAGCGACGCGCAATCGCGGCCGCGTCGCCGTCGCGCCCGAGGACAGTTCGGGCGTCGCGCGCCGCGACGACGAGCACGTCGACGAGCGGGAAGAGCGGTTCGAGCGTCTCGCGTGCCGCTTCGGGACTCCACAGCTTCGACCGATAGTTCAGGTCGAACGCGGTGGTCGTCCCCGCGCTCCGCGCGGCGTCGAGAAGCGAGCGCGTCGTCGCTTCCAACTGATCGGACAGCGCGGGCGTGATACCGCTCGTGTAGTAGTAGGTCGCGTCTTCGAGGAGGCGCGTCGGGAGTTCGTCGGGCGTCGCAGTCGTCACCGCGGCGTCCGCCCGGTCGTAGATGACCGACGTGCCACGCGGCTCGCCGCCGTGTTCGAGGTAGTACGTCCCCTGTCGGTGGTCGTCGCTCCAGACGACCGCGGGTTCGACGCCGTGTCGACGCACGTCGGTCGCGACCCGGCGGCCGAGCGCCGAGTCGGGGAGTTTCGACAGCCACGCGGCGTTGGCTCCGAGCCTGCTGGCCGCGATTGCGACGTTCGACTCCGCCCCGGCGGTGCTGAACCGCAGCGTGTCACTCGTCTCTAAGCGGCCTCCTCTCGGAGGTGATAGGCGAACCATCGTCTCGCCGAAGGTCACCAGTTCAGGCGTCACAGTATCCACTCCGTCGGGGCGGGTTTGGCATACTCGAACGTCGCGGACTCGCGTGATAAGGACTCCGCTCTGGACGAAGTTTGCACCCGGCAGTCGTGGACCCCGAAGGTTAAGCCGTGGGTCGTCCTGCTACGGATATGATCGCTTCCACCGCCCAGCGAATCGCAGAGTCGGGTATCGTCGCAATCATCCGCGGGACCGACCCCGAGACGGCGATCGAGACGGTCGACGCGCTCCGCCGCGGCGGGGTTTCGACGGTCGAGATAACCGCGAACACCGAAGGCGTCCTCGATATGATTCGAGACGTGTCTGAGTCGTTCGCGGCCGACGAGGTCTCCGTCGGCGCGGGGACCGTCCTCGATTCGGAGACGGCGCGGGCGACGACCCTCGCCGGCGCAGAGTTCATCGTCACACCGTCGTTCGATGAGGGCGTCGTCGAAACCGCGAACCGTTACGGCGCGCCATCGCTCGTCGGTATCGCCACGCCGACCGAAGCCGTGAACGCCTTCGAGGCCGGTGCTGACATGGTGAAGGTGTTCCCCGCCGGCACACTCGGTCCGGGGTTCGTCTCGGCGCTCGGTGGCCCACTCGGCCACATCCCGACCGTCCCGACCGGCGGGGTCGGACTGGACAACGTCGGCGAGTTCTTCAATGCGGGCGCGACGGCCGTCGGCGTCGGGAGCTCTATCGTCGACACCGAAGCCATCGCTCGCGGCGAGTTCGACGTTATCGAAGCGAACGCCCGAGCGTTCAGAGAGGCTGTCGAGGCCGCACGGTCGGAGTAGGAGTTCGTTCGGCTCCGACGGCCGCGACAACCGAGGTGTCGCGCGTTCTGAACTGCACGAAGCGAAAGCGGAACCCGACGGTCCACACTGCTTCGGGACCACGGGGAAGGTAGCGTCGTCACTCCCGACGCGGTGTTGCGCCGTTGGCTTCCGTTCTCACCTTACAGTCGGGACCGAGTCTTGGAGTCGTTGGCTCGGTACGTCACTGCTCGGCGACGACCTCGATTTCCACGTCGATGTCGACGGGGAGTTTCACGACCTCGACGGCGCTCCGTGCCGGATACGGTGCAGACATGTACTCGCCGTAAACCTCGTTCACCTCGTCGTAGTAGCGCATGTCCTTGAGGAAGACGGTGGCTTTCACCACGTCCGCAAGCGACGACCCGCCGGCCTCCAGAATCGCCTCGACGTTCTCGAGGGTTCGCTTCGTCTGTTCCGCCGGCGTCCCGTCGACGACCTTGCCCGTTTCGGGGTCAACGGGGCCCTGTCCAGAGACGTAGAGTTTGTCGCCCGAGATGATGCCCTGCGAGTACGGTCCGATGCTGTCCGGTGCGTCCGCTGTGGTTAGTTCTTTCATCGTTGATGTGGTTACCGTCGTGATGGTACTTCGTCCGCGTCGTACACCTCATTGATGAACGACGTCGAGAGACTCGTCGTGAGGCCGCCGTCGAGGACGACGTTCTCGCCGGTGATGAAACTGGACAGCTCCGATGCGAGGAACAGCGAGGTGTCCGCGACCTCACGCGGCGTTCCGAAGCGGCCGAGCGGATACTGGTCGAGCCAGCCTTCGCGCGCGTTCGAATCACTCCGGCCCTCTGTGTTCTCCATCTCTTCGCGCCTGCTCGCGGTTTCTATCGTCCCCGCGGAGATGACGTTCGAGCGAACACCGTGTTGGCCGTAGTGGGCCGCGATGTTTCGCGACATCGCGAGGAGACCGCTTTTTGCCTCCGAGTAGCCGGACAGACCGATGCCGAAGAGTCCGTTGACCGAGCCCATGTGGACCATCGAGCCTCCATCGGCGGCGACCATGGCCGGGAGGACCTCCTTGCTCAGGAGGAACTGGCTCTTGAGGTTCAGGTCGACCATCCGTTCGAACGTCTCCTCGTCGCAGCGGTGGGTCACGTTCGCGGACTCGTCCGAGCCGCCCGCGTTGTTCACCAGCACCTTGATCTCGCCGAACTCATCGAGCGCGGTATCGACGAGGCTTCGAACCTCGTCGCGGTCGGTCACGTCGCACTCGACCGGAACGACCCGACCGTCGTGTGCGGCGGTGAGTTCCTCGGCGACCGGTCTCACGTCGTCCAACGAGCGCGAGCAGATGGCGACGTCTCCGCCTGCCTCCGCGAATCGCGCCGCGATTTCGCGACCGATACCTCGAGAGGCACCGGTTACGATTGCCGGACGGTCTCGTAGTGATAACTCAACCATAGCGTGCGCACCGATGTAGTCGGGGCTATTCAACCTTGCTATGGTGTTGCACTATATTCGGTACGCTTCGACGGCGTCGAGGTCGACCGAGATGCCGAGTCCGGGTCCGCGCGGTGCGGGGAGACAGCCGTCTTCGACTTCGAACGGCTCCGCGATGACGTCGCCTTCCCACGCGTAGTACGTCGAGTCCGGGGGAAGCGAAAAGCCGGGAATCCCGCTTACGGCGTGGAGAATCGCCGCCGTTCGAATCCCGAGGTCGAACGCACAGTGGTGGGTAAACGGTACGCCGGCGTCTTCGAGTATCGCCGCCTGTTGCCGGATCCCGCTGATGCCGCCGGCCGGGGTGAGGTCGATGACGCCCACGTCCATCGCGCCGGCCTCGACGAGCGAAGAGATGTTGTGTGGCACGTAGGTGTCCTCATTCGGAGCGATGGGCTGCCGAAGGCGCTGTCGCAACCGTGCGAGCGACACGTGGGAGTCCACCCGAATCGGCTGTTCGAGGTACTGCAGGTAGATACCCTCGTCTTCGAGCATCGCGCCGACGCGAACTGCCTGGTCGAGCGTCCAGCCTTGGTTCGGGTCGAGGCGGAACTCCAGCTGTCCGTCCGTCTCGTCGTGCATCGCCTTGATCCGCGCAACGTCTTGTCGCCAGTCCCTCCCCGCTTTCGTCTTGAGCACGTCGAACCCCGCGTCTAGTGCCTCTCGGGCTTTCACGCGAGACTCCTCGGGTGACAGGATTCCGAGGCAGAACGCGACCGGGACTGGACCGGGGCTGCGGGTGCCGTCGGCCACGTGGGACCTGTGCTGGAGCGTGCTCTGGGTCGGCGCGGTCCAGCCGCCGAGCAGTTCGTACACGGGGCGGTCGAGCGCTTTTCCTACGATGTCCCAACAGGCCGTTTCGACGGCGGAAAAGAACATATCGACGTTCGTGTACTCGACGAACACCTGTCGGCGGAGGCGTTCGATTTCGAACGGCGACTGGCCGATGACCATCGGCCCGATACCGTCTTCGATGAGCGATTCGGTCGCCGTCGGCGAGAGGAACACGCGCATCTCGCCCCAGCCTTCGATACCCTCGTCGGTGTCGACGCGGACGAGCACGCGCTCCATCGATTCGAGCTCGCCGTGATTCGTGGTGTACGGGGCGATTCCGAGCGGTTCGTCGGTACTCGTTAGCGGAACATCGACAGTAACCGCTGTCACGTCGGTTATCTCCATACCAACGCTTGGAGGGGGCGGCAGTATGAAAGTATCGTTTGTTACAGACTCCCGTTCGTGGCCTCCCGAATCCACGACAACGACCGCTCGGGCAGTAGTCCGTAGTTGTAGAACGAGACCCGCGGTACGTCAGCGGCACGGAGTGAGTCGACGATGTCGACGAGCGTGTCGCCGTCGTGTATCGCCGGGTGGCCCGGAAGGAGGCCGACGTGTAACGGTACGTCGCCGGTCACCGCATCGACGCTTCGATAGGCGTCCATCACCGCCTCACATGTGGACTCGTACGCCGGCAGACAGAAGTAGTCGACGTGCTCGGATAGCCGGTCGAGGTCGGCTCCGACCATCCACTCGCGACCGGGTTCGGGCGCGCCGACGTAGTATCCAAGCGGCGTCGACTCGCTCGCCGCGGACAGGTCCGCGTAGAGCGTCGCCAGCGTTTCTTCGCGTACGTCGACGTAGTCGGCGACCGCGTCGTGCTCGCGGAGCCATAGCTCGGGCGAGAGGCCGTGCGGAACGGTTCCATCGACGATTTCGTCGAGCGTCTGTGCGACGGTCTCCCGAGCTGATTCGACGTCGGCGCCCGCGTCCGACGCGGTCGCCCGACAGTGGTCGCAGAAGCACAGTCCGAAGAGGAACTCACCGAGGGTTCCCAGCCGAGCGTGAATCTTCTGGTGGTGCCAACCGAACCCCGTCCCGTAGAAGTAGTCGAAGGTCTCGAGTTCGATTCGGTCGAAGTGCGCCGAGTCGGTCAGGTCGCGGACGAGCCCGGTGAGGTACTCCTGCACGTCGGGGTTCGACGGGCAGAGGCCGAAGACGAGGTCGTCGCCGTGCGCGGAGGTCAGCGTCACGTCTCGATGGCGCATCCCGAGCCGCGAGTTGTGGCAGCCGACCGTCCACGAGTTCAACCGGACGTTCTCGAGGCCGTCGGCGATTTCAGCGACCCAGTCTCCGGTCATCCCCTCGTACGGCACCGGTTCGAGGCGGCCGTAGCCGCCGCCAGGGCGGAAGTATGAACTCGCGCGTGCGAAGAAGGTCCGCCGCTTCGGGTTGTGCGGCGCGAACGCTTGTACGGCGTGGTAGTTCGTCGCGAGGGTCACCTCGTCGACGCCCAGTTCGGCGATGCGAGCGCCCGTCTCTCGTGGTCCCGCATCGAACACGTCCCACGGGTACGCCCAGATAGCGAACTCCATAGCGGGTCGTCACGCGGGTCGATAATATCCAGATATACAGGAGGGTCGTTACTCCTTGACCGCGCCGGCGGTCATTCCCGCCACGATGTACTGTTCGAGGAACGCGAACAGGACGAGAAGCGGGATGATACCGATGACCGAGACGGTGAGCATCATCCGCCAGTCGGTCTGGAGCGCGCCGACCATCGAGAAGACGCCGCGCGGGATGTTGTACTTCCCGCTGTCCGTGAGGAACGTCAGCACGAACAGTAGTCGGTTCCACGCGTACAGGAACGTGTAGGTGATGCTGGCGACGAGCGCGGGTTTGGTCAGCGGAAGAACAATCTTCGTGAGCACCTGTAGCTGGCTGGCACCGTCGATGCGGGCGGATTCCTCCAGTTCGACGGGAACGGTCTTGAAGTAGCCGTAGAGCATCCAGATGTTGAACGGGAGGGTGAACGCCGCTGCGGGGACGATAACGGCCAGGTACGTGTTGAACAGTCCGAGTCGGCTGATGACGTCGAACAGCCCCACGATGAGCACCACGGGGGCGAACATCTGGACGACGAGGACGGCGAGCAGGAACGTCCGCTTGCCCACGAAGTCGTTCCGCGCGCAGGAGTACGCGGCGGGAATCGCGAGCAGAAGCGTCAACACGACGGTTCCGAGCGAGATGACGAAACTGTTGGCAATCCAGAGGAGCACGTCGGTCTGCGTCCAGACGTCCACGTACGCCCCGAGCGACGGCTGGGACGGCACGAGCGTCGCCGGTGCGGAGAATATCTCCGACTCCGGTTTGAACGTACTGGAGAACATCGCGTAGAACGGGAACATCATTATCCCGAGTAGCGCGATGAGCATGCCGTAGACTCTGACTCGGCGCAGTCCGCCCTCGTCGTGGCCTGCCATCGTCACAGCTCCTCACCTCCGCGGGTGTAGACCCTGAGATAGACGATAGCGAACAGGAGCAACAGCAGGAACCCGATGACGCTGTAGGCGGCGCCGAGCCCGAGATTCCCGTTCTGCAGGCCGACCTGGTAGATGTGTATCACCAGCGTCGCGGTCGTGCTAATCGGACCGCCGCCCGTCATCGTCCAGATGACGTCGAAACTGACGAAGGTCCAAATCGTCGAGAGGAGCGTCGCCATCAGGATGACGCTCTTGAGCTGTGGGAGCGTGATGTATCGGAACTGGTGCCACCGCTCGGCCCCGTCGATGGCCGCGGCCTCGTAGAGGTCCTGCGGAATCGACTGCAAACCCGCGAGGAAGATGATCGCCATGAACGGCGTACCGATCCAGATATCCGCCACGACGACGCCCAACCACGCGATGTCTGGGTTCCCGAGAATCCCGATACCCTGCTCAATCACACCGAGTTTGAGCAGAATGGCGTTGAGATAGCCGAACTGTGGGTGTTCTATCCACCGGAAGACGACCGCGGAGATGGCGTACGGAATTCCCCACGGGATGAGAAACGCCGTTCGGAAGAACTTCCGACCCCGAATGTCGCCTTTGAGGTGAACTGCGATGAGCAGACCGAGTAACGTCTTTCCGGCGACGCCGACCGCGACCCACCGTCCCGTTTGCCAGAGGAGGCGGTAGAAGATGTCGCTGTTGAAGATGTCGACGTAGTGTTGCAACCCGACGAACGTCTCGATAGTCGAATCGGCGGGAGAGCGGTACAGCGACAGGCGGAACGTCTCCAGTATCGGATACCCGACGACGGCGACGAGAAACACCGCAGCGGGCGCTATCAAGAGGTACGCGCGGCGGTTCCGCTTGACGTGCGCGGCGGACTGTGCCAGCCGCGAATCGTCGCCTGTCTGGGTACGTTCTTCAGCGAGGCTCATATCGTTGCATTAGTTCATCGCGTCTTCGAGGTCACTCTGGGCGTCGTTCAAGGCCTTCTGCGGGCTCTTCTGGTCGGCGAGTGCTTCCTGTATCGCTTGGACCATCCGGTCGTTGAACTGGCTGAAATTGCTGAGTTTCGGCCGAGCACGGGCGTACTGTCCCGCCTCGACGAACGGCCCCCAGTTCTTCGACTCGGAGAAGTACTCCCGTTCGCCGACCGCCTCGACGACCGGGAGGAAGCCCTTCTGTTTCGAGTACTGGAAGCGGCGCTCCTCGTCGAAGTAGAAGCGAATCAGGTCTCGCGCGATGTCCTTGTGTTCGCTCTGGCTGAAGATGCCCAGAGTGTCGATGGTGAACAGGCTGTACCGGCCCGCAGGGCCCTTCGGGACCTGGACGATACCGTAATCGAAGTCAACCTCACCGTTCTCCTGTGACTCGGTTATGTTGAGCCCCGTGTACACGTGCCCGATGACCATCCCGAGGTCGCCGTTCTCGAACAGTTGACGGATGTCCTGTCGGGTCGACGAGAGCGGCGAGGACTGCGTCACGCCGTGTTCGAGATGGAGGTCGGCGTAGAACGAAAGCGCCTCGACGGCGCCGTCGGAGTTGACGACGGGCATCCCCTCGTCGTCGACCAGGTCGGCGCCGTGCGACCAGTGGTAGTGGTAGTACTGCGACCCCGTCTCGATAGCGTCAGCGCCGGCGAGGCCGAGCGCCGGGACGCTCACCTCGTCGCTCTCGGTGAGGGCCTTCGCCGCCGCGAGCATGTCTTCCCACGTGTCGAGCGCCGGGTTTTCCGGGTCGAGACCGGCAGCCTCGAACGCGTCTTTGTTGTAGTAGAGACACTTGTTCGACGCGGCCCACGGAACGCCGTAGTGCGAGCCGTTGTACATCGTGCCGTTGGCGACCCCCTCGGCGAACTTCTCGCCGAACTCGCCGTCCATCAGGTCGTCGACCGGTTCGAGCGCGTCCTTCCCGACGAGTTGCGGAATCCACCGAGCGGGCCAGCGGCTCACGTCCGGGGCCTGGCCGCCGTCGACTCGGTTGTTCACGGTTTGCCGTGCGTTGTCCCAGGTCACACTCGTGAACTCGACGTCGACGCCGTACTCCGACTCGAAGGCGGCGTTGTTCTCCTCGAAGAACTGCTTGATGTTGTCACCGACGCCCATCGTGAGGAGTTGGACGCTCTGGGTGTCGTCCCCACCCTCTCCACTGCCCTCGCCGTCAGAGCCGCTTTCGCTTCCGTCCCCGCCGCCGGTACAGCCGGCGACGGCGATCATGCCACCAGCGCCGAGCGCTTGAAGGAGCCGCCGACGGTCCAGAGTCTGTCCGCTAGCTTCTTCTGTGGTATTCTCTCGCATCATCGCTACCAATTGCCCCCACATATATAATTGTTTTTATCCATATTTTATTTTTATTATGATTGTCGGTGTCTCACGCGTTCTGTTCGTGAACCGCATCGAGCAGTGAGGCGAGTTCCTCGGCGATAATCGACCGAATCCGCTCTCCCTTCTCGGCGCTCGCCTCCTCGGGGAGCCCGATGGCGCCCGTCTCGGAGTACGCGTCGAACGACCGGTAGACGCTCACCGAGCCCCCGTCGAGGAGGTCCTGTCCGCCCCAGCGGTACGTCTCACTTAGTGGTTCACCGTTCCGGGTGGACGAATCGCCGACGAGGTCGGGTCGGACCGCAAGCATGAGCGACGTTTCGAACTCGCCCCCGTGAGCCATCCCGCCGGTCTCGGTATCTCGAAGCGCCTCGATTCGGTCAGTCGCCAGCTCGAAGTAGGTCGTTCCGAGCACCTCGGCGTCGGTCTCGATGCCGACCGTGCTGACGACGGACCCGATGAGAGGACCGTTGCCGCCGTGGCCGTTGACGAACAACACGGCGTCGAAGTCGTTTTGAAGTCCCGTGTTCGCGATGTCCTCGAGCGTCGCGCGAATCGTTTCGAAATCTAACGACAGCGTCCCACCGAAGGTGAGATGGTGTGGTGAGAACCCACTCCACACCGTCGGCGAGACGACGACGGGGAGACCGTCGGTCTGCTCGACCGCAGAATCGACCATCGCCTCGACCAAGAGAGAGTCGGTCACCACCGGCAGATGTTCGCCGTGCTGTTCGATGCTCCCCACCGGAATCACCAGAATCGAGCCCGGTTTCGCTCCCACCGCTCGAACCTCGGCCGCGGTCATTCCTGCCCACTCGTGCTCGCGTCGTCCGATTGAATCATACATCATGTCAGGCGGAGTCCGTCAGTCGCGTCTCGTTCACTGGTACGCGCGCGCCGTCGCTACCAAAGAGGTGCATGTCGTCCACGTCGAACCCGAGCGTTATCTCGTCCCCGACGCTCGGTCGGAACTCGCTTTCGACCCGCGCAACGACCTCGGACGAGCCGCGGGCCGTCTGCAGGTAGAGGAAGTTGTCCGAACCGACCGGTTCGACGACGTCGACGACTGTTTCGACGTAGCCTCCCTCGCGGTCCGGCGTGAGGTCTTCCGGTCGGACGCCCAGCGTGTACTCACCAGAGGGAATGTCGACATCCAGCGTGAACTCGAAGCTCGGGGATTCGAAGCGAACGCCGCCGTCGTCGTCCGTTGCGGTCACCTCGAAGAAGTTCATCGAGGGCGACCCGATGAAGCCGGCGACGAACTCGTTGTTGGGCTCGTCGTAGCACCGCTCCGGGGGGTCGACCTGCTGGAGTTTGCCGTCGTTGAGGATGACGATACGGTCGGCCATCGTCATCGCCTCCGTCTGGTCGTGAGTGACGTACACCGTCGTGACACCGAGGTCCTCCTGAATCCGCTGGATCTCCGTCCGCATCTGCGTCCGGAGCTTGGCGTCCAAGTTCGAAAGCGGCTCGTCCATCAGGAACACGTCGGGGTCGCGCACGATGGCTCTCCCGAGTGCGACCCGCTGTTGCTGACCGCCCGAGAGCTGTTTCGGAAGGTCGTCTAACAGCTCCGAAATCTCCAGCATCTCGGCGGCGTCCTCGACACGCTCCCGGACCTCGCCGTCGTCTTCACCGGCGAGACGCAGCCCGAAGGACATGTTCTCGCGGACGGTCATGTGGGGGTACAGCGCGTACGATTGGAACACCATCGCGATGTTCCGGTCCTGCGGCCGCACGTCGTTGACGACGTGCTCGCCGATGGCGATCTCACCGCCGGTGACGGTCTCGAGGCCCGCCACCATCCTGAGCGTCGTCGACTTCCCGCACCCGGACGGCCCGACGACGACGACGAACTCCCCGTCGTCGACGGTGAGGTCCAACCCCTCGACGGCGAGGATGTCCCCGTCGTACTCTTTACTCACGTTCGATAGTCTTACCTGGCTCATGTCGGCTGAGGACTACTCCTCAATCCTGCATAATAAATGTTGGTAATGGAAGTCAACGACGCGCTCCCAACGGTGTTGAATCGCAGTCGGCGCCGCTGCGGTCTTCTCGACACCCCAGTCGTCGGGTGAAGCGTCTGTCCGGTCATCGGTTCCTCGCCTCCCCATGCGTCTAACCGAGGGACTCAGCGGTGGTCCTCCCGAAATCATCATGGTCGGCATGCTGTATTCAACACGGTCGAAAATGCAGAACCTCGACGTACGCCTACACTCCCGTTGACATTCAGCGAACACGGCTTCTCAACCGGTATTTCGGCCTGTTCACCGGACGCGGTTTCACTCTCGGATTCGACGTGTTCGGAAAATACGCGTTGGGATGCGGTAAAAATAGCATGTTATTCGCTGTACTTTTTTCTGTGGTGAATACTCAGTCTATTCTTTCCGAGAGAGTTGAATACCAGTTGGAAACAGGGGGAAAATACTTTCACCGAGTGCGGGAAAGACCGTATCATGTCCGATGGCAACGTCAAAACAATACGCGCGGTCGAAACGACGTTCGAGATTCTCGACGCTCTCAGTGGCGTCGAACCGGCCGGCCTCTCGGAACTCGCGTCGACAGTCGACATTCCGGCAAGCACGATTTACGTCCACCTCAACACGCTCGTCGAACAGGGCTTCGTCGTCAAAGACGCCGGAGAGTACCGTCGCTCGTTTCGCTTTCTCGAGGTTGGCGGAGACATCCGGCAGCGGGTCGACATCGCTCGGCTGCTCAGGAATAAGGTCGAAGAACTCAGCCGCGTGACGGGCGAGATAGTCGGTGCCGCGGTCGAGGAAAACGGGAAACGAGTCATTTTGTATCGAAGCACCGGGGAGAAGGCCGCGGCGGACGAGATTCCGATCGGGAATCGCACGGAGATGCATTGGACCTCGCTTGGAAAGGCAATCTTAGCGTACCTCCCCGAGGCTCGTCGGGCGGAAATCGTCGAGCGACACGGCCTCCCGTCGGGGACGAACAGGACCGTTAGTTCGCTGTCGGAACTCGAAGACTCGCTTACGCGGGTCCGTGAACGGGGGTATGCTATCGACGACGAGGAACACCTCCGTGGTATTCGAGGTATCGCTGTTCCGCTTCTTGATAAGAACGGGGAGGTCAAGGCGTCTATCGGCGTGACCGGGCCACGAGACCGGTTCACCCCCGCCTACATGTCGGAGCTGCTGAACGTACTGCAGTACAGCAAAAACGAACTCGAAGTGCGTAACCAGTACTCCGAGTACACGACCATAGACGGATGATTACCACTCGTCGTGAATAGATTACATAACTATGTCTGTAATGAATTGCGGGAGATACGATGGGTATCGTTCGTCTCGGAGTCTTGCCGGCCTTCCGGCCGATCAAACCGACAAAGCCACGACGCGTCGGTAGAATCACCACGGAGAAAGTATTGTATGGCTTAAGAAATTCTAGTACGGAAGTAACTCCCTCCGTATCGCTGACGAAGCAACTATTTGGTGGACGGCCGATTCACAGTCACCACACACTTGAGATGCCATTTGTACCAATTTCATGTCTACAATCACAGAAACAAATATTCATGTCCATATTTCTAATCAGAAGTCGCGACTGGTCAGCTCTGTATGCTCGCGAGATTACCTGCGTCGGCATGAATTATCCAGTTTCGAATACCCATAGGAGATAATGACGGCAGATAAACTTGAATAAAACACCCAATACAGTTGGGGGAGAGAGCCGCGAGCTTACGGAGAATCAAGGAGAAAGCCCCGCCCTTTAGGGCGGGGATGAATCCGAAAATACACTACACAGCCACCGTCCAAACGCTCGGCAGGATATTCCACGCTCGAATCCATACCTTCAAGTAAGTTTGACTACATAGGTTACGTATGGCGAAACAGGTCGTCACCCGCACCTATACTGCTTCCATACGGAACCAGCAACAGGTGTCCGACGACCTCGATTCGCTCGGGTTCTCAGCCTCGAAACTCTGGAACGTCGGACGGTGGATTTGTGGCCGCGTATGGTCAGAGATTGGCCACATTCCCGGTCACAATGAACTCACCTCGTACCTCAAGTCGCACGAACGCTATGATGACCTCCATTCTCAGTCAAGTCAGCGAGTCCTTCAAGAACTCGCTGAGGCGTTCACCGGCTGGTACGGCAAACGACGCAACGGAGACACGAGAGCAAACCCGCCGAAGTACCGCAAACACGGCGACGAACACCCGCGAAGCACGGTCACGTTCAAAGCCGCTGGCTTCAAACTCGACACCAAGTACGAGCGAGTCCGACTCTCGAAAGGCTCGAACCTGAAAGAATACTGGTCGGACTTCATTCTCTGCGAGTACCAGACTCGTCCTGACGTTGACCTCTCCACCGTGGAGAGCGTCCAACAGGTTCGAGCGGTTTGGACTGGTGACGAGTGGGAACTACACTTCGTCTGCAAAGTGAAGATTGAGGTTGCTGAATCGCCGGGCGAGAAGACCGTTGGAGTTGACCTCGGCGTCACCAACTTCGCCGCCCTCGCCTACGAAGACAGTCACAGCGAACTGTATCCACTCAACTGTCTGAAGCAGGATGACTACTACTTCAGCAAGCGGATCGCTCGCTGTGACGACTCAGAATCTGACCAAGCGACACGGTTGAATCAGAAGAAGTCGGCTCGCCGCACCCACTACTTCCACACCCTCTCCAAACACATCGTCCAACGATGTATTGATGAGGAGGTTGGAACGATTGTAGTTGGCGACCTCTCCGGTATCCGTGAGGATGAGGAAAATGGTGAGTCGAAGAACTGGGGCAAGCACGGCAACCTCGACTTGCACTCGTGGGCGTTCGACCGATTCACTTCGATGCTCAAATACAAGGCCGAGATGGAAGGCATATCGGTCGAACAAGTGTCTGAGCGTGATACGTCGAAGTCGTGTTCATGCTGTGGTCGGAAGCGGAAAGCGAACCGTGTTGAACGCGGGTTGTACGTCTGTGATGACTGCGGTGTGGTGGCGAATGCAGACGTGAACGGTGCTGAGAACATTCGACAGAAAGTATCTCCGAGTCTCGCCTGTGGATGGGGGAGATAGGAGTAACGGCTGGTTGGCACAGCCATCAACGTACCTGTTCGACCAAGAGAGCGGATGCTTCGCACCGCGAGAACAGGCCACGTCGTAAACCACAATATTCCAACGGCGGTCGGGAATCCTCGCGTTTCAGCGCGGGGAGGATGTCAAGGTTTCGTCGCAGTCAACAGCCAGTCGTTCGGCGTTCGTCGTTCGACGCTGAACCCGTCGATTTCTGCGGGGGCGCGGTCGGTCAGTCCGCCGAGGAACCGCCGGACTGGCGTCGGGTCGCGGTCGCTGACGAGCGCGAACGTTTCGCCGCTCGCGAGCGCGGTGAACCGCTCTGCGACCCGCTCCTTCCGTCGCTCCGGCGGGTCTCCACGGATGTCGAGTGCGTCGTCGGGAGCGTCGACGTCCCACGCGGTCGCTGCCGCCTCGGAGACCGACTCCGCGAGCGTCTCGAACGCCGGTGCGGCGTCGCCGGGTGCAGGCGTCTCCTGAAACTGCGGGGAGAACGGGAGTTCGGTGAGCACCGTCGCGTCAAGGCGTTCGCTGGCGGTCTCACCGGGGAAGAGCTGGTGGGTGTCGCCGCAGGAGGGGCAGGCGAACTCGCGCATATTGACGACCGCCCCGAGAACCGGAACCTCGTTGTCGCGGAAGAGTTCGATGCTCCGCGCCGTGTCCCCGAGGCTCGACTCGAAGGGCGTCGTCACAACGACGACGCCGTCGACGGCAATCTCTTGTAGCGTCGTCAGAACCACGTCGCCGGTCCCCGGCGGAAGGTCCAACACGAGCGTGTCGTCGGCGCTCCAAGCGGTGTCCTCGAACAGTTCAGTCAGCGCGTCGTGCGCCATCGCGCCCCGCCACGCCAGCGGCGCGCCCGACTCCATCAACCCGACGCTCATCACGTCGAGCGAGGCGTCAGGACCCGTCACCGAAACGGGGAGCGGGTGGCCCTCGTCGTCCGAGTGGACGGGGCCTTCGATGTCGAGCAACGACGGAACGTTCGGGCCGTGGATGTCCGCGTCGAACAGCCCGGCTGAATGCTCGCCGGCGAGTGCACACGCCAGACCGGTCGAGACGGTCGATTTCCCGACGCCACCCTTGGCACTGGCGACGGCGATGACGGTGTCGAACGCGTCCACGCCGGTCGCCCCGTCGCCGGACGACGGTGAGACGGGTTCAACGTGCGCACTCTCGACCGCGGGCATGTCGCGGACGGCCTGCGCCATCGCGCGCATGACCTGCGTCGCGTTCGCGTCGTCGAACTCCGTCACGGCCGCGTGGACGGTCACGCTCTCCCCGTCGACGGCTATCGATTCGACCAGTCCGGCCTCGAAAACGTCGAGGTCGGCATCGGGGTCTCGAACGGCTCGGAGCGCCGATTCGACGCGATCTCGAAGCTCGGACGCGGTGTCTGGCTCGCTATTCGCCGGGTCGTGGTTCGTCGGTTCGTGTTCGCTCATGGTCAGAGGTTCGGGGTTCGGTTGAGGTCGTCTTCGCCGGGCAGGGTGCGGTCGGTCTCGTCGAGGACGCCCGTGAACTGGCGTCGGAAGCTCCCGGAATCGACCTCTTGGGCCCGAACCGCCGTTTCTCGCACGACGCTCTGTTCGTCGTCGGCGAGTCGGGACAGCGCCTCGGCCGCCCGGTCGGTTTCGACCCCGCCGAGTAAGTGCGCCGCCCACTCTCGCACCCGCTCGCTCGGGTCGTCAGCGGCGGCAACGAGCGCGTCGCACGCGCCCTCGCCGCGGAGTTTGAAAAGCGAGACGAGCGCGTTTCGCCGGGCGGCGTGGTGCTCGTCGTCGAGCGCGGCTTCGATGACCGCTTCGTGTTCCGCCCGGTCCAGGCGGTCGAGCGCGACGACGGCCTCGGCCCGAACCCACGGTTCGGGGTCGTCAGTCAGCGCCCGTGCAGTTTCGGCCGCGAGGTCGCCGCCGTGTTTCGCCAGTGCCTCCACCGCGAACTGCCGCACTTCGGCGTCTTCGTCTGTCGTCGCTGCGCGGGACAGCGCCTCCACAACGACCCTGTCGCCCTCCCGTTCGGCGAGCGCGAGTGCGGCCCGCCGACGCTCGACTGCGTCGTCGCCGGCGAGCGACGCAAGCAGGTCAGAGACCGGGTGGTCTTCGACGGGCTCCGTGTCGCTTGCGCCGAGGTCGGCGAGCGTCGCCTCGCCGATGGTCACGTCGCGGTCGACTTCGATGTCTTCGAGGCCCGACAGGGTCGGCACCGAATCCGGGGCTCTGTTCGGGGTGTAGCTGTGGGTCCGGTGGTCCGTCGGTCGCCTCTTCTTCGTCTCTCACGCTCGCTCACCTCCGTCGTACGCGACCAACGCAGCCGCGACGACGACCCCGGTTGCCCGGAGCACTGTCGCGGGGACGCCGGCCACGCAGAACAACGCGGCTCCGAGTGCAACGGCGGGCCGACCGTCGCGGAGCGCGGAGGCGACTCCAGCGGTTCCACCGGCCGCGGCGAAGGCGACGAGACTCGTCGGAACGCCGACGACACCGCCGCCGACGAGCAGTACCGCCCCTGCGACGTACGGGGCGCTTGCGACGATTCCGAATGTGGCGATTCCCGCGGCTATGCCGGCTAGCGCACTGATTCTATCCCAGCCGGTAGCGAGTGGGACGACGCCGACCGCGGCGAGCGCAACCCCGGACCCGAGTGGGCGAAGCGTCGCCGGCATCACGCCGGTGGCCGCCGCGAGCGAGGTCGCCACACC
>NZ_JPES01000079.1:0-179208 GCF_000730175.1 Haloferax sp. ATB1
CCGGCGTGAAGGCGCGGCGCGGGCACCTCGGTGACGGCGTCATCGGTCGACATCGAAGCCGTGGCTCAAGCAGGTTGGTTCGTGAGAATCCCGCGAGTGGGTTCGCGGGCGTCGGCGCGTCAGCGCCTTCAGGAACGTGTCAGTTCCAATGTCTAGTAACAACTCCAATCGCAAGGTAGTTTCGGTGGCTGAACAGGCGTTCGAACACGCGGACGAGACGGCAGTCGACGAAGACGGGTTTGAGGTCGTCGACGAGACGCCGACGTTCCAAGCGACGGTACAACAGGAGATCCAAGCAAAGGTGGATGCGAACCACCCTGACGGGATTGCAGACACGAGCGACGAGCGGATTGACGGCGTGACGTTGGCCCAAGAAGAACGCATTCGAGCGCGGGAAGCCGAACTCGAACAGATTAGTGCCCGTGCGGAACTGGGCTCGCAAGAGGGTCGTGAGGCGCGGTCGCGGGTGATTGCGGCCGAACGAAGCGCTGAGCGACGGCGGCAGTTCCAGAAGCGTGCGGCGAGCGTGAATCCGGTGATGGACCCCGACCGGGCGGATCCCCGGACGGAGCTGACCCAAGAGCAGTTGGGCGCAGTGAACTCTCAGGCAACACGGTTGGCGGAGAAATTGGATGGGTGGTCGCGAGCGGCGATCAGTCGGCGACTGAGCGAGGCGGTGTTGGGTGGCAAGGATATGATGTCGGCAGCGGTAAGCGTGTTCGAGGAACTCGAAGGCGCACCGGGGACGATGGTGCCAATCGGGAAGCTTGAGGGCGTGTCGCGACGCGAGGTCTGCATTGAAGGGACGCTGACGACGGTGTGGGAGTCAGAGTCGCCAGCGATTCAGCAAGCGGGGATACTCGAAGACGAAAGCGGGCAGGTGAAGCTGACGAGTTGGAAGGCGTCGGACGTGCCGTGGATTCGCGAGGGCGAACGCGTGCGGATTCACGGAGCGGCGCGAAACTGGTACGACGGGCGTGTCTCGATTGCGCTGACGGGGTGGACGACCGTGCACTTCCCCGAGCGCGACGCCTGGTGGGACGCCTAACGTCGCGACGCAGCCTTCTTTTTTGTTGGTGGCCGGGCCGACCCAGACCCCACCGCCCCACCCTCCGCTCCGTGCTCGCTCCTTCGGAGCTGCGCGCGCAGCCACGACCTTGGTCCATACTCAACATCGAGATGCATGTCCATGGCGGCAACCTTCCTGATATGGACCGTAGGAATCACGGTCTAATAACGTGAGGTCCAGAAGTACTATAAAACATGTATTTGTAGTGACTAGTCATGGCTGGAAATGTCTTTCTCGTCCCGTGTGACCCCGGAAATTTCCGCAGAACAGTTCTCAACCGCGTTGAATTAGATGGATATCCGGATCACCCTGCTGCACTTTCCAACCTTGAGTCTGTCCGATTCTGGGGTGCCCGTGATGGTGAGAGTAACCGAAACTACTTCGAGAAAATGGAGTCAGGCGATCTTGTATTGTTTTATCAGGATGGTCAATACGTAGGCACTGGGTTCGTTGGGCTAACATTTGAGGATTCTTCCAATTGGGCAAGCACAACGTTCTGGCGGAACGCACCTTCGAATCTCATCTACACGATTACTGAGTTCGATGAGGTTGCTGTTCCGCGAGCTGCTGTCAATCGAATCTTTGGGTATGGGGATGAGTACTATCCTCAAGGATTAATGCGGGTTGCTTCAGGTCGCGTCAGCCGTCGCCCAGTAGTAATCAAGCGAGCGGTAACAGAATTTGATGCAAGGAATAACTCGCAACAAGGTACATAGCGTATCTTCGCCGCTTGTGGTCGCCTTATTAGTTCTTACTCAGTGAGTGTACTCGTATACTGCTGTTCCCAGTCGTCGCGGGCTTCGATTTCTCGGCGACCGCGAGCGGTGATTGCGTAGACGTTCGTTCGGCGGTCTTTTTCGCCTTTGTCGAGCAGTCCCTTCTCGACGAGCGTATCGAGGTTGGGATACAGCCGGCCGTGGTGGATCTCGGTTTCGTAGTAGTCCTCGAGTTGGTCTTTGATTGCTAGCCCGTGTGGCTCGTCCAAGCCGGCGGTGACATACAGCAGGTCGCGTTGGAACCCGGTCAAATCGTACATTTTGCTGCCTATGGCTAGTTTCAGAATACATATACGTTTGTTGGCCATCGGCCGGGTTTCAGAGCGCCCTCGCTGGACGAACGTTTATATCGGAAGGTACAGCCACGACGCGGTATGCCGCCCTACCGTGATCCGACCGCGGAATTTCGACCGTATGGCGAAGCGACGCAGATTCCGGACGTGCAGTTGGAACCCAACCACACCGAGCACGGCGACGCAATTCCAGAACGTGACTACCCCGTTGGTGACGATATAGACACGGACATCTGTCAGACCTGTGAGCGGGCCATTCCTCGGACTCAGAGCCAGTGTCGGTTCTGCCTCGAACAGGATGTCTCGGGCCCAGACAGCGCTTCAGAGTCACGCGAGCAATCACTTCACGGCATCATCTGTTTGCTCGTCACCTCACAGTCCTCGCGTGGGGCGGTCGCAAAAGGGACTGCCGCAGCACGCTTACTGCAGCGTTCTCACTCGTCGACCATTGACGAGTGCACGCCCATCGCGGCACTTGAACAGTCGCTCGCAGAACCACTCCAGACGCGATGGGGTCACCTCCCGGACGTCGTCCCAGCAACTGGGTCACGTGCGGATGGGTTCGTGGAGAAAGCGAGGACAGTCCCGCTGTGGTCCGATTCTCCTTCAGCGGAGGGTTCTGCCTCCCGATGGTACGATGCTGCTGGGACGCAGATTACTGAGGGCTCCCGGCGTGAGCAGTTGCTCTCGGACCCGAAGACGTGGGTTGTCCCAGCGTTTGCGCTTCGACGAACGTCTGTCGACACGTCGCCGTCACAGCCGATGTCTACCTCATTAACACGGCAACTGCTCCGCTGTCAGTCGTGTAGTGAACAGACACCGCATCGGTTCGATTCACGCGAAGATAGTCCACCTGCAGCGTGGACTGGTGGAGCAATCTGGCGGTGTTCCGTATGTCGAACACCGCAGTATGGACCTGATCCAGACATCTGATGTTGGTACGAGGAGTGGACCAGAGTTCTGTTGAGATTCTTAGAACCTAACAGAAATCGTGTGACTCAGATAGACGGTGCATTCATCTCAGAACCCGTTTATTCCATCTCTACCACGCTGAACTAACCGATGAGTAGGACTGGTTCGGTTACCGCGACGTCGATTCTCGTTGTCTTGGGTTCGGTGCTGTACGTAGGTGCTCTCCTCTAATCGTGAGGTTATCGCGGAAGTCGAGAGACTCGGTAGTGGAACTAACTGGTGTCAATAGGTCTATAGGCCAACAGTATGTCGTGATAGAATATACTATGTCACGAACTGGGCCAGAATACGTCGAATCGGAATCTGAACTCTACCAGGATCTTGACCTCAAACGGAAGCAGGGACAGATTTCTGAGGAAGTATCGCAGGCATTCATAGATTTGTATGACTTCGCCCAAGATCTCGGAGACGATATCGAGATAGGAGAGGCAAAGAATGCAAACTTTCGAATGTTTGTCGACGCTCATCGGGGCGATTACCAGAACAACCCAAGCGTGTTCTCGGCGAATGTGAGTGGGTTGGTGAAAATCTGGCCCGCTAAGATGCCCTACAATCACGAATCTGAACCACCGGTTGGTTGGGACGAACAGGACTACGTCGACTTCAAACACGCATTCCAGTCTCTCCGGGGTGTCCCCCGGGGTGACCAAGAGGTGAGCTTCCAAACACTAGTCACGGAGAGGAACCTCGAGGAATTCAAATCAATCGTCGAAGACTATGTCACTATCTGTCGCGAAAAAGCCTGATTGATTTGAAACATATCTGGCTGTTGTACTCGCTTGTCTGACTTGGTGCAGCGTTGATTCCCCTGAGTACTACAGACTGTACTGCGAGGAGTACAGTCGGCGGAGTGCCTAATACGCCCCCGTCAGTCGATCAAGACAGGAGGCAACCTCTGTGTTGAAACTGCTTGGACTCACACTCACGTGCTGGGCGCTAGGCATCCTGTCGATCGCAATCGGACTGGGACTGCTCTTGCTGTAATCAGAACCTGACATTCTTGTCGAGTAGAGGCTACTGCGAATGATGGTTACGTAGAACTGTAGAGCATCGCCTTCGGTGTTTCAACAGAGACCTATCCCCGATCCCCGAAACAACCGGTAATTAACTACTGGTCAGTTTTGAGCGATTCGACTCTCTCAGGCGGGATGTTATGCTGGGGATCGACTTGCGCCCTGAGTTCAGTATGGTTTCACCGGTTTATCAACGACTGAGGATTCAGCAGAATCAGTGTGATATGTCCTCTAGGGGCTCAAGAGCAACAGTACACGTGAACACCGGTGCGTCGTGGTGGGTTGTGTTTGTGTGCGCCGGCGATAGGCGCCGGCGCAGCGGGTCGGATAGACTTCGACTCCTGAGTTGACGAGGTAACGACGAATGCACCAAGTAATCTACGCGCTCGTGACTGCATCGACAACAGACGAAGCCCTCTCACGGGCCGCCAATGTGTTCGACCAACTTGTGGGAGTCGCCCCCCAAGCCGAGGCGGTGTTCGACTACTATGTGACGTTCGATGACGATTCAACAACGGTCGCCGGCAGCGCTCGCTGGGTGATCTCCCGGTTGCAGTTCCCATTGCCTCGGAGGACGGCCAAGAACTGCTTGAGCGCGGCTGGCAGGCGACGACACGCGAGTTCGAGCGGAATCTCGAGCGTGTTCGAGAGGGCGTTGACGACCTTGACGTCGCGGCGATCATGCGCGATGAGGACCTCGTCAGGCATGCGTACCACAATCTCGGGGCGTACCGCGGGCCGCCGGTGTACCTCTACGATGAGTTCGGTGATGGGGTTCGGCATCGAGAGCGACTCGAGCAACTCGTCGGGTCGAACGACCATCTGTGGATCGTTCCCGCTGATGTCCATTACTGACTTTGGAGGCTGTGCCCGATGGAACTCCTGAGAGAGACGCTTCCTGATCGTGGTCTCGCTGTTCGACTCGTCGTTGACGACGCAACTGCCAAGTATCGAGTTGAGTACACGCCGTTGTCTGGCGGTGTGATGACCGACGAGTGGACTGTGTTCGGTGGCACCGTCGGCTACGATGCGTCGGTGTTTGCAACTGGCGCTGCTGCACGTGCGTTTGTTGAGCGCGCTCGAACGACCTCACACGATGACGTTCTCGCGGGGTTAGCAGTAGACGTTGAGCGGACTACCGAGTAGTCTGGTGGTGCGCTTGGTGTTGTTTTTGCGCCGCCCGAAGGGGCGGAGGCGCAGTAACAGATGCCGATTCCAACATTCGCAGTTGAGTTGTCCCGCGTTCACCACCAGTCGCCCGCGATGCTCGCCAGGGAGGTGAGTATTCGATGAGTCTCGAGCGCGTGTTCCGCCACGACGAGGCGCTGTTCGAGTTTCTGTGGTGTCCGGTGTGTGGCACGGAAGCGTTCACGCACATTCCCTTCGAGGGGGTGTTCTGCACAGAGTGCAATACCAGCGTGACGTGCCGTGAGTCGCCCGAGTCACGTGGCTACGATGAGGCGGTCATCATCACATTCGACGCGACGACGACGTGGAATCTCCACGTTGAGGAGAAACTTCGCCGGCCGCTTCCCGACGACGAAGCACAAGTTAAGATTCTCGGTGCACCGGGTGACTACCACGTCGATTGGTGGGCACCAACCACGACCGAAGACTGGACGCCAGTCGAGCGCAACGAGTTCGCTGACGAATCCGAACCCGAGGCGGTGTCGCACCTCGCATAGCGTCGATCGAGAGACTCCTCGGTACCCGCGCAACATCGAGATTTTTTGCGCCCGTGATGGGTGCGGGCTGAAGACACAGTCCGTGTGACGTGATTTCCATGAGTCACCAACAGACAGAGTCAGACGTCTCGATCGACGAGATTCCAGTTGATCTCGAACTCGCACATAGTACTGACCTCTCCCGAGTCGACGTTCCCGATGAAATCGAGTCGATAACGTGGGACCTCCTAGGCGAGCAACCGCCGACGAACCCACTAGTCGTTCTCAAAGCGGCTCGCTGGTGGTACATCCACGGCGCAGGTGAGTCCGATCCCGTGTACTGCTGGGCGATTGAGTGGGTTCGACACCTCACGACCGGCGAGGCGACTGCGAGCGGCCTGTTCGGCGAGTGTCGACAGTACCTTCGTAGCCTCGAGCGCGAGGACACCGACCAGTAGGTCGTCCCGCCTGTTTTTGTGCGCCCCAGAGGGGTGCGGCGCGTCCTGAAGTGACGCGTCAGAACTGAAACCAATGGCAACAACGAGTTCCCCGTCGGTGTCGTTCGACGAGACCGACACCCGACACGACGAGATGCATCGTACGATCGAACAGTGGCTTGCGGACCTCGCTGCCGACGTCGACGACGCTCGGGCGAGCGAGCAGTTCCAAGCGTGGCTGGACGTCCAGAGCCGGTTCCACGACTACTCCCACCGCAACACCCTCCTCATCACCCTCCAATGCCCTGAGGCGACGAAGGTCGCGGGGCTACCGGACGTGGCAAGAAGAGTTTGACCGGTATGTCGAGGAAGGCGAGTCAGCAATCTGGATTTGGGCGCCGATCATCACGACCCAGTGTCCCGAGTGTGGGAACGCACCGAGCTACCACGAAAACAGCGAGTGTGAGTACGACGAGACGCCTCCCGAAGAGTGGTCAGAGGGGCTCGTGGGGTTCAAGCCCGCTCCAGTCTTCGACATTTCGCAGACCGAGGGCGAGCCACTCCCCGAGCTGGACACGGCGGCGACCGGTGAGCCTGACACGCTCGTCGAGGATCTCACCAACATTGCGTCGGACCTCGGTGTAACCGTCCGCATCGTCGATCCCGACGAGTGGCGGCATGGCGAAGCGAAGGGTGTCTGCCAGTCGCGGAGTGTCCAAGACCTCACCCCACTCGTGGAAGTGAAGGACCGGTCGAACCGCGCGGACCTCGCGTCGACGATCATCCACGAGTACGCCCACGCGATTTTGCACTTTGACATCACCGACGCGACCGAGCGGGCGAAACGCGAGGTCGAAGCGGAGGCCGTCGCGTACGTCGTCGGTCGCTATCTCGGCTTGGATACGAGTGGGTCGGCGTTCTACCTCGCGGCGTGGCAGGGCGACGAGACAGACGTGCTGCAAGAGCGACTGGGTCGGATTAGTGGGACGGCCGGAGAGATTCTGTCGACACTCGACGCGGTCTAATCCGTCTGCCGTCCGGCGTGGTTTTTGATGCCCCCGAGGGGTGCGCGCAGTGCGCGTTAGCTATCATGACTCCTGTCCCCACAGAATTCGATCCACCTGCACGCGTCCTCAAGCGGGCGCAGTACGAGGCGTTCGCGTTCGAACTACTTGACGGCGATATCCGCGTGCGAAACGAGAGCTATGCCGACCCGGCTGCGCACGAGTACCGGGTTCGAATTCGGGATGGCGTGCCTGATTCGTGTTCGTGTCCCGCTGACGCAAGTAGTGACAGTCCGTGTAAACATCGGATTGCAGTCGTGATTCGACCACGAGTACTCGACCTCGCCGTGCAGATGCGTGTCGTCGCAGATGGTGGGTCAACATTGGAGCGGCGATGACGGCACAACAGGCCTGCCCTGCGAGTGTGAACAGCTGTCTGAAGCTCTTCCCTGTTGGAACTGTGTCGATGCTGGGCGGTGTGACCTATCTGAATAGTCGTTAGTGGGTGTTTCGTACTTCACCCGTCAGTCGTCGGACTGCTGGGTCGCAGCGTACGCACCAGCAAACTGCTCGCACATCTCTCGACGGAGTAGTTCACTCATGACTTCGTAGACGACCGGCTGGAGATACTTGTCGAGGAGGTGTTGGACGTCAGCTGCACATTTGCTTTTTTCAGTCGCAAAGTTCGCAGCCCATGGTGAGCTACTCATACCAGATAGTAATTTATTGTCTCAGTTGACTGTTCGCTTGGTGAGAGATTCCTACGACTGCAGTCCGTGACTCGTGACTCACAGATATCGATAACTCGAGTATCGAGTGTACGAAACTCGGTGGGCACGAGGCCCACGAGGGAGTTATCAAGGGGTGGATGCAGATGGCGTGGTACGCGATTCCGCACCCGTTGCAGAACAGGGCGCGTCTTGTGTGACACGACGAGCCTGCAACGGTAATCCGCCTGCGAGCATGTTTGGTATTGTGGTTCAGTCATTTAATGACCACCAACCGAAGCCAACCTGTTCGAGACGGCGACGATGTTTTTTGAGCCCCTGACGGGTGCGGGGCGCAGCGTGATGCGTCGCGTGGTGTTCGAGATGGCGATACGAGATGTCTACGAGCGACAGTTCGACGAATCGTGCGGGAAATCCTGTGGCAACGCCTCCTGTCCGGAATGTAGCGGTCAGGTCATTACAGATTCTGGTGAGCGACGGTGCCAGTCGTGTGGGCTCATCATTGACGGGCATGGTATCGACCACGGCCCGGAATGGCGGTCGTTCGAGCGCGAGGAGCGAAGACGAGTGGGCGCGCCGCGAACGCCGACGCGACACGATCACGGTCTCGCCACCGAGATCGGCCGACACGTCGACGCGAATGGGAGGCCGCTTCCGGGCGAGCGACGACAGCAACTCTCCCGACTCCGCACCCAGCACAGTCGGAGTCGGTACCAGTCGAGTCGTGAGCGACGGTTGGCTCACGGGTTGGACGAAGTCCGGCGACTCGCCGGCGCGCTCGACCTCCCCGACAGCCTGCGTGACCAAGCCTGTCGGTGCTTTCGGTCCGCTCAACAGGCGGACCTGCTGCCCGGCCGGTCGATCGAAGCGGTCGCGGCTGCGAGTGTCCATGCGGCCTGTCGATGTGCAGGTGTTTCGCGAACGCTCGCCGAACTCATCCCGCTCGCACGGGTGGCTGAATCGCGCGTTCGGTCAGCGTACAACGCACTCAATACAGAATTGGGGCTGCCTGCGGAGCCAGTTACACCGGTTGAGTTCGTTCCGCGGGTGGCAGATGCACTTGATGTGACTGACCAGATTCGGCGACGAGCACGGTCGTTAGCCGAGGCGTCAAGCGACGAGTGGGCTCATCGTGGCGCGAATCCGCATGCAGTCGCCGCGGCGTGTGTGTATACGGCTGCTTCCGAGCGGGACTGGCAACTCACGCAAGCTCGTGTGGCAACTGTGTGTGATTCTTCAGTCAAAACGATTCGGACGCATCACCAGACGTTGTGTGGAGTAATTGCGTAATATCCTACCACAATCAATAATTATGGGTTGTTAGCTATCTACTAGGTGACTGAAATAAATAACTTCGGCACTGTCTATTTAGTGACTTTCTCGACTGGCGTTCGTCTATCGAGCGCTTGATGCGGTCTTTGAACGTTGTAGTATTGCACAAATAATATGAAACAATAACGGACGATTCCGTGACTGCCCACCCACGAATTATGAAAGTGGTCGACTCGAATTTTGAGGGTGTGAAACCATGTTTCGATGAGGCTTTGATCAACGTAGTCAAGCCGACCGGTAAATCCTAACCGAGAGTCTGCAGTCTGGTAGCTGTAGCTATCAACCAGAAACACAGCATCTGAGAGACCGTGTTTCCCGGAAGGTCGATGGAGAACCGCAGCAGCCGGATCGATATCATGTCGCCCAAACATCTCGACCTCGAGAATCAGATTTGTCTTAATTTATATTGTATTATACAAACAAAATCACTCGCCGTTGACTTTGACAGCAGTCTCTTTGACTGCAACCCGCTTCGGCTTCGCCTCTGGCGGGTTGTGACCGCTGTCAGCCAGCCGATGTACCCACTGCCAAACAGTTTGAGGAGACTGTTCAACGCCAAGTATTCGAAGCATTTCTTTTGTCTCTCTAAGCGAACAACCGGTCGTATGGAGCTGGATGGCCAACATCCTGGCGGATGTCTCCGTCCGCTCACGCTTCCCCAGTTTCTTCTAAATCCGTCGCAAAGCACTCGCTGAGCAGGTCTGCGGGTGTCATGGCCAATTCACTCAACGACCTGCTCGTTTCTCAAACTGGCTTAACCAGACAGTACCGTTGTGTAACAATCTAGTGAGACTCTTAACCGGAAGACGGGTCGTTCCCTTGGAAACAGAGACGCGAGTTGAACGGCCAGCCGCGCCACGCGATGTGTCAGCCCGCATCGCCCGTTTCGTCGTGTCGCGTACTATTTTACTGACCGCGCGTGTATCGTCGACTATGACTGACCGAGGTTCGCCGTGTTGCTCCGGCTCCAGAGCCGATATTGAAGGGGACACATCGACCCACAGCTCGGTGTCAGACGTCTCACCCTCGACCGACACTCCCCGTGGGATGCAGCAGATGGTGCAACTTGACGGCGGGACGTTCGTGATGGGAACCGACTCGGACGTCGGCTTTCCCGAAGACGGTGAAGGTCCCGCTCGCGAGGTAACGGTCTCCCCATTTGCCATCGACAAGTACGCGGTCACGAACGCGGAGTTCTTGCAGTTCGTCCAGGACACGGGCTACACGACGGAGGCGGAACGATTCGGGTGGTCGTTCGTCTTCGAGGACTTCGTCGCACCGGAAGACGACGACGCGGTGATGCAGAACGTTCCGGACGCGCCGTGGTGGGTTGCGGTTCAGGGTGCGAACTGGTTACGCCCCGAGGGGCCCAGTTCGAGCGTGTTGGAATCGCGGCTCACACACCCGGTGACGCAGGTCTCGTGGAACGACGCGGTCGCGTACGCGGAGTGGGCGGGAAAACGACTGCCCACGGAAGCAGAGTGGGAGTGCGCCGCACGCGGCGGCCTCGAGCAACAGCGGTTCCCGTGGGGCGACGACCTCCGGCCAGACGGCGACCACCGCTGTAATATCTGGCAGGGAGAGTTCCCCGAGAACAACACCGAGGACGACGGCTATCTCCAAACGGCCCCCGTCAACGAGTATTCGCCGAATGGCTACGGGCTGTACAACGTCTCGGGGAACGTCTGGGAGTGGTGTGCGGACTGGTTCAGTCCGGACTACCACACGACCGACGACTACGACCACCACGACCCGGCCGGTCCCGACGACGGCGACAACCGGGTGATGCGCGGGGGGTCGTATCTCTGCCACCGCTCGTGGTGTAATCGGTATCGAGTCGCCGCACGGTCGAAGAACACGCCGGACAGTTCCACGGGGAACATGGGCTTCCGGTGTGTGGCTGCCCTCGACTAAGCCCGACCGACCAGCGTGTCGTCGTCGATACGATTCCGTGCCGCTGTCGAGGGAGTGGCCGCGCGTCTGCTGGCGTTCCGGCGAACACGTCGTGGGTGTTTATGTATGTTCAGCCAAGACTCACGGTCATCTATGACGGACCAGTCCCGTCCGAACGTACTGTTTATCCTCTGTGATCAGATGCGGCGGCAGGCGATGAGCTGTGCCGGTGACCCGAACGTCTCGACGCCGAATCTCGACCGCCTCGCCGACGACGGAGTTCGGTTCACGAACGCGAACTCGACCGCGCCGATCTGCGTCCCCGCACGGCTGTCGCTCGTGACTGGCCAGCACCCACACACGCGGAACGCACACCATCACTGGCGGATGTCGCCCGCCGAACGGACCTACGGCCACGAGTTCTCCGAGAACGGCTACCAGACGGGCTACGTCGGGAAGTGGCACCTCGCGGACGTGGGGCGGAGCCGCCCAGTACCCGAAACTCACCAGGGTGGCTTCGACTACTGGCGCGGATTCGAACTCAAGAACGACCCGTTCGACACGTCGTACTACGTGGACGACGACCCCGAACCGCACCCCATCGACGGCTATCAAACCGACGGGCTGTTCGACCTCGGGACGGAGTTCCTCGACGAACACGGCACCGGAGACGACCCGTTTTGTCTCACCGTCTCGGTCGAGCCGCCGCATCCCCCGTTTATCGCCCCGGAGGAGTACCTCGACGAGTGGGACGACAAACCGTTGGAGCTTCGACCGAACGTCCCGTATCCGGACGCCGAACCGCCGCTCACCATCTTCGGAGAGCCCTACGAGTCGTGGGGCGACAGAGAGACGAGCACGCCGGAACTCTACGAGCAGTACCCGTATCACGGAGAGACGTTCTTCGACGAGATGCGGAAGTACTACGCGATGATCGAGAACCTCGACGACAACGTCGGCAGGCTGTTGGACGAACTCGATCGCCGCGGCATCCGCGACGAGACGGCAATCGTGTTCACGTCTGACCACGGCGAACTCCTCGGGTCACAGGGCTCGATGGCCAAACAACACCCGTACGAAGAGTCGGTCGGCGTGCCACTGATTATCTCGTACCCCGATGGTGGCATCGACACGGGCAGAACGATCGACACGCCGACCTGTACCGAAGACATGGTCCCGACGTTCCTCGGCCTCGCGGGTATCGAGAGCGACCAAGACCTCCCGGGTGCCGACCTCACGCCGCTGATGCGAGACGCGGACGAGACGCTCGACCGCGACGGTGTGTTACTGGAGTTCGTCCGCGAGATCCGGCCGATGATGCCGTACCACGACGAGACCTGGCGTGCGTTCCGGACGGAGCGGTACAAGTACACCGTCAAGGGGTACGACAACATGAGTCCCGGGTCGTTCACCGAGTGGGGTGAGCCGTGGCAGCTGTACGACTTGCAGGAAGACCCCTACGAGCAGCACAACCTCGTCGATGACCCCGAGTATCGGGGCGTCGCCCGGGAGATGCACGGTCGCCTCCGCGACGCGCTCATCGAATACGACGACCAGTACGCGCTCGACGCCGCGTTCGGCCACGACAGCCTGAACACGCCCGACGCGTAGCTTAAATCGACCACCACCCGCGCCGAACGCTGCGGGTCTGTGTTCGGGGGAGTCTCGAACGGTCACGGGCCTCTCGGCCCTGCGGCAGACACCGCACAAACGCTTCTTTTGTCAGCGCGTCGGTCGTGCTCGTGAGTTCGCCGTGAGTCGCCGCGTTTGAGTCCGTGCACGAGGTGACCGGTGTCGAGTCCGTTCAGGGCGTCGAGCGTTACCTACGTATCCGAACGCGCGAAACGCGCGACTCGGCGGCGTCGGCGATGTGGCAAAAAGAGGACTGGACGGCGCGACTGAGTAGCGCTTAGCAGTACTGCGTCGTGGCGTCGAGGCGGAGCTTAATCATCACTCGCGACGGACGCGGGGCTTCCAAGTTCCTCCGAGTCCGTCTCGATGCTGATGGTGCCCCGAAGCGTCTGGATACCGTAGATGCCGACCCCGATGACGAGGAACGTGAGGTACCACTGCACGCCGGTCGGACTTTCGGACGCCATCGACATGACTAACGTCCCGAGCACGACCGCTGCCGCCCGGGAGAACCAGCGGACGCTGCGCGGCGTGAGATATTGCGAGTTGGCCATCGGTCCCGTTTCGAACAGCTCCGGCCGCGTGGACGGGAGTCGCGACGCCGTCAGGCAGGTGATCGTCAGGAGCGAGAGATTCCCGATGGCGGAGGCTTGAATCATGTCGTTCAGCGGAATGTTGACCAGGACACCCACCACGGACGCGGCGCCGAGAATCACGAGCACGTATTTCGGCTCGCCGTGTTTGTTCTCCGCGGCGAGCCACGTAGGGAGGATGCCGTCGTTAGCAACCGCTTTCACGTAGCGCGTGACCATCGAGAGAATTGCGATGTTCGACGTGACGCCGGCGACCATCGCCGCGATCGTCGAAACGACCAGCAACTCCGGGGTGAGGTACTGGGACGTGACGACACGAAGCGTCTGGTTAGCTAGTTCCTGGTACGGAACCATGCCGACGCTCACGAGGATGACGCCAGTCCCGATCAGCGCGACGGCGCCGGTGTTGATGAACAGGATTCGACCGAACGCCTTCTCGGGGTTCTCGATGTCGTCGCCGAAGTCGATGATGTACAGACCGGTGATGAACGTCGTCAGCATCACGCCCATCGTCGAGAGCGTCGACGTGAGACTCGCCGGGAACACCGGCGTCAGCCTGCTCGGGTCGATGTTCACGAATCCTAAGGAGAGAATCACCCCGATGGAGACAAGCAGGAAGGCGGACAGCACGATTTCGATTCGCCCGACCGCCTGGATGCCGAACCAAACGATACAGACGGTCGAGACCAACAGGAGGATGGTGAATATCTGCGTCGAGACGCTCGGGAAAAAGGCGTTCAGGTACGACGCACCTGCGATCACCAGTATCTGCAGGATGACGAAGCCCGACATCAAAATGGACGGCCACAGAATGCACCAGCCGATGAAGTGGCTCAGTTTCTTGTTTTCGGGAAGCAGCATTCGAGAGTTGTAGTAGTAGTGTCCCGGTGAGAGTGACCACGTCTTCGTGAGCGCGAGATACCCGGGGGCGGCCAATGCGACGACTCCCATCCCCAAAATCGTCACAATCGCTGTTCCGGGCCCACCGATCGACGCGGCGGCAACTGGTTTCGACCAGAGTGCGCCACCGATGTTGAGTCCGAGCATTACGGCTAAGCCACCAATCCAACTCAGCTTATTATTCATTGGCAATGACGAACAATGAGGGAATACAATAAATAATTTGGGTTAGATTCAATCTTCTGTCGGGGGTGGTGACATCGCTCAGTGTGAGTCGCTTCGTCGACAGGCCGATGCAGATGCGTGGTCGTTCAACACACCGGTTTCAGCGGCGCGTCGGAACAGTCTGAGGGCTCTTCGGCCCACAGGGACTCACAACGCTGTGTTTCAGCGCCGCGTGAGAAAGAATTAGTACGCCCCATGAACACGGACCGGATATGGCTTCAGCCCAACCTCCGAACATCCTCTGGATCTCGCTCGAAGATACGAGTCCGCGCTTCGGGTGCTACGGAGACGACGTCGCAACCACCCCGAACATCGACAGCATCGCCGCCGACGGGCGCGTCTACACGGACGCGTGTGCGACGGCGGGCGTCTGCGCCCCGTCGCGGGCGTCAGTCATCACTGGCTGCCACCAGACGGCAATCGGCACCCACCACATGCGGACGAAGCACATGAACGAGGACACGCCGGAACTTCCCACGCCGTACTCCTCGGTCCCACCGCACTATGTGACGGCGTTCCCGGAGTTTCTCCGAGCGGCGGGCTACTACTGCACGAACAACTCGAAGACCGACTATCAGTTCGACAACCTCGGCGAGAGTCAACACGACTTCGACGCTCCCGTCTCCATCTGGGACGAAAACCACGAGGACGCCCACTGGCGAAACCGACCGGACGACGACCAGCCGTTCTTCGCGGTGTTCAACCCGATTCGGACCCACGAGAGCGGCATGTGGGAGGATGGCTTTGTCGGCGTTAATGGAGACCCGGAAACTGACCCCGCAACCGTGGACGTCCCGCCGTATCTGCCGGACACCGACGGCGTCAGGAAGGCCATCGCGCGGCAGTACGACAACATCGCGCGGTCCGACGAGGAGGTCGGGCGACTCCTCGGTGAGTTACGAGAAGACGGGCTGGCCGACGACACCATCGTCTTCATCTGGAGCGACCACGGCGAGGGCCTCCCGCGCGCGAAACGGTCGCTGTACGATTCGGGCATCAACGTCCCGTTAGTCGTCAGGTGGCCGGGTAAAATCGAAGGCGGCGAGCGGAGTCAGCGCCTCGTGAGCCTGCTCGACCTCGGGCCGACCGTCCTGTCGCTCGCCGGCGTCGATATCCCGACGTGGATGCAGGGACAGCCGTTCCTCGGCCCGGACGCGAACGACCCGCGAGAGTATCTGCTCGCGGCGCGGGATCGCATCGACGAGAGCTACGACATGGTGCGCGCGATTCGGACGGACCGCTACAAGTACATCCGGAACTACGACCAGACGAACCCGCCGCTGGTCTGGGTTCCGTTTCGGGCACGCGGTGAGGCGATGCAAGACCTCCTTCGACTCCACGCGGAAGGCGAACTCGACGGGCCGGCCGCGGAGTTGCTTTCGGGCGGTCGCCCGGTCGAGGAACTCTACGACCTGGTGGCTGACCCCCACGAGACCAACAACCTCGCGGATGACTCCGCCCATTCGGAGACGCTGGCAGAACTGCGCGCGGCGATGGACGACCGACTGGACGCACTCGGCGACCGGGGCCAGCTCGACGAGACGCAGCTGGTCGACCAGATGTGGCCCGGCGGGGAGCAACCGGTGACCGCGACTCCGACGTTCGTCCCGAACGCACCAGAAAACAGGATGATCGAGGCGACACCGACGGGTGGGGAGTTCACGGCTCCGACGACGGTCACGCTCCATTGCGATACGCAGGGTGCGTCTATCGTGTACGCCACCGGAGAGACTGCTGACGCCCGCTGGAAGCTCTACACGACCCCCATCGAACTCGACGAAGGGGAGACGACGATACGGACGAAGGCGATTCGATACGGCTACGAAGAAAGCGACGTTCGAGCGGCGAGTTTCACCGTCAACTGAAGCCGCGACGGCATCCCTCGAACGGTATACCCAACACCGGGTCGGAGACGAACGGCAGACGCTGCTCCGCCCGACTCCTTACATCGTCACTTCGAACTCGATATCCCGCGCCGATCGACCGACTTCGATGGTGAATGGTCCTTCGAGCGCGGTCCACCCCACGGTCTCGTCGTACTTCGAGAACGCGAGGTCGTCGAGGTCGACGTCGACGGTCACCGTCTCACCGGCCGGAAGTTCCACGGCGGTGAAGCCGCCGAGTTCGCGGACGGGCCGGTCGTCGCTCGCGTTCGACGGTCGGACGTACGCCTGCACCACGTCGCGGCCCGTCCGGTCGGAGACGTTTTCGATGGTGACCTCGACGCGACGGTCGTCGACGAGTTCCGCGCCACGATATTCGAAGTCCGCGTAGGACAGCCCGTATCCGAACGGATAGACGGGGTCGGCGTCGGTCGCGTCGAAGTATCGGTAGCCGACGAGTAGGTCTTCGTCGTACTGCACCTCGCCGTCGATTCCCGGGAACGTCGCGTCGTCGGTCACCGGGTAATCGTCCTCGTTCGCGAAGGTGACCGGGAGCCGTCCGGACGGGTCGGCGTCGCCGAACAGGACAGCTGCGAGCGCATCGCCATCGGCCTGCCCGGGGTACCACGATTCGAGAATCGCGCCCACGTCGTCGCACCACGGGAGTTCGACGGGGCCGCTCGACTGGACGACGACGACCGTCCGGTCGTTGACCGCCGCCACGTCTTCGACGAGTTCGTTCTGCCCGCCGGGGAGCGTGAGGTCGTCGCGGTCGATCGCCTCCGCGGCGGCGTCCTCAACGACGACGACGGCGACATCGGCGTCTGCCGCGGCCGAAACCGCGTCGTCGAGTGTGGGTTCCGGTTGCTGGTCGTCGTCCTCGTCGTCACCGCCGAAGAACGAGACCTTCTCGATGGGCGGGATGCCGCGTTTGACGGTGACGGTCCCGTTCGCGCGTGCGTCGATTCCCGTCGCCGTCGGGACTTCATGGAGCGCGTCCATCTCCGAGGACCCGCCGCCCGTAGAAATCTCCTCGACGCCGGGGCCGATAACGGCGATGTCCGCGTCGTCCGCGAGCGGGAGCACACCGTCGTTTTCGAGCAGGACCACTCCGCGAGCGGCGATGGTCTCGGCGAGTTCTCGGTGGCCATCGTCCTCGGCCGACACCTCCGATCGGTCCTCGTCGAACGCACCGATGCGCTCCATCTGCCGGAGAATCCGCGTCACCATGTCGTCGAGCCGCGCTCGCGGGACATCCCCTCGTTCGACCGCCTCGCGGAGCGGTTCGGCGAAGTTGCCGGTGTTGGTCATGTCCGGCATCCCGTCCGAAACGTCCTTGGTTTCGCCGAAGACGGTGTCGTCGTCGTCTTCGGGTGGCTCGATGTCGAACATCTCCCAGAGTTCGTCGCGGGAAACGCCCGGCATTTCGAGGTCCAGCCCCCCATTTGCCGAGCTCACGGTGCTAACGGCTCCGAACCAGTCGGAGACGACGTAGCCGTCGAAGCCCCACTCGCCTTTCAGCACGTCGGTGACGAGCGGCCGGTTCTCGCTCATGAACGAGCCGTTGACGCTGTTGTAGGCGGTCATGATCGACCCGGCACCGGCGTCGATGGCTGCTTTGAAGCCGGGGAGGTAACACTCCCTGAGCGCGCGGTCGCTGACGTTCACGTTCACCGACGCCCGGTACAGTTCCTGGTTGTTGGCGACGTAGTGTTTCGGCGTTGCGATGACGTCAGCCGACTGGATTCCCTCGACGGTCGCACCGGCGAACGCGGCCGTGAGGACGGGGTCTTCGGAGTAGTATTCGAAGTTCCGTCCGCAGTGCGGCACGCGAATCAGATTGAGACCGGGGCCGAGCAGTGCGTCTTGGTCGCGGGCCTTCGCCTCGCGTCCCATGGCGGTACCCTGTTCCCGCGCGAGTTCCGGGTCGAACGTCGATGCGAGGGCAATCGACGCGGGAAACAGCGTGGCGGGCGCGCCGTTGACGCGGACGCCGAGCGGCCCGTCGGCCAATCGGAGTTCCGGAATCCCGAGTCGTTCGACGCCGGGGAGGTAGCCCGTCGCCGTCCCCTCGGGGTCAACCGCACCGTTGGACCAACTGGATTTTCTCTTCGAGCGTGAGTTCCTCAACTAGCGACTCAACGTCAGCTTTGGCGATTGCCATTCCTGTGGTGAGGTCCCGGCAAACGCGCATAAAACGATTGGTGATATGACTAGTATTACTCGACGGTTCGAAGGACTGGAGTCGTGGGTTGAGCCCAGACCTCAAACCCGGGCGCTCGTGGCGGAAGTGCTGATTCTCACCTCGAAACACCGGTGCCTCTCGTTCGTTTGGAGGGGTCGTCCACACCATTGTAATGAGAGTATTACTAGCATTTCTAAACTGGAGTCATCGCACACGGTGGTACCACGTCAACTCGAGATGCGGCGAGGTGAGTGCGTGTCACGCTCTGAGATTACAAGCTTATGCGTGTAATACTGTTTCGCGTCCCCGCGACGTGCAGTACGTGTCAGTGGTTAGTTCGGGTCCGAAAGTCCGTGCAGGACGTCCATGAGTAGACAGTAATACCAGAATTACTCTATCGTCAGCTCACGATTCAGGTCGCCGACGAACAGTTTGTACGTGCCGGATTCGAGCGCCCGAGTGCCGTCGGGCTTGACGACTCGGAGGTCGTCGGCCGTGAGTGTCATGGTTACCGTCTGCGTCTCGCCCGCCGAGAGCGTGACCTTCGAGAATCCCTTCAATTCCCGGACCGGCGTGACCACGGAACTGTAGCGGTGTTCGCCGAACAGCTGGACCGTCTCGGTTCCCGTGCGGTCGCCGCTGTTCGTCACTGCCACCGATACGGTCACTGCGTCGCCATCCACGATGGTCTCATCGGACACCTCGAGTGCGTCGTACGCGAACTCCGTATAGCTCAGGCCGAAGCCGAATTCGAACAGCGGGTCGTACGACGGCAGGTGTTCGTCCATCCCCAACGGGCTCGGATGCGGAAGCCAGTCGTGTCGCACGGGGAAGTCGCCCATCGCTCGAGGGAACGTAATCGGCAGGCGGCCCGAGGGGTTCGTGTTCCCGACCAGTACGTCGGCAATTGCGCGACCTCCTTCGAGGCCGGGGAAGAACGCGAGGACGACCGCGTCTACTTGGTCGAGCACGTCAGTCAGAATCAGCGGTCGTCCGGTGACGAGCACGAGGACCGTCGGGGTGTCGGTCGTAGCCACGGCGTCTAGTAGGTCCCGCTGTGCCGGTGGCAGTTCCAGCGAGTTCCGTTGCGGGAAGCCGCCGTTCTCGCCGCGTAACGACTCGGGGCCGAACTCGTGGAGATACCACGGTTCCCCGAGGACGGCGACCGTCGCATCGGCGTGTTCGGCGCGACTCGCGACAGCGTCTCGGTCCGTCAGTTCGCCCGACGAGACTCCCGGTTCGTACGTCACCGTCGTTCCGTCGTCGACGACGTGTTCGAGGCCGTCTCGAACGGTTGAGCCTTCGTTCTCGTCGAAGCCGAACACCGTCCAGCCGCCGAGGAGATTATCGAGCGAGTCGGCGTTCGGTCCCGTCACGAAGAGGTCGTCGACATCGGCCAGCGGAAGCGTCTCGTCGTCGTTCTGCAGGAGCGTAACGGACTCTCGGGCGGCCTCACGCGACACGCGTCGGTGCTCGTCGGAGCCGACGTCGATAATCGCGGATCGCGGTGAGACGTACGGATCTTCGAACAGGCCGAGTTCGAACTTTAGCGCGAGGATTCGCCGGACGCTTCGGTCGAGCAGCGACTCGGAAAGCGTCCCGGACTCGACTAACTCACAGAGCGTTTCGGCGTGCTGGGTGCCCCCGACGGACGCGACGTCGAGGCCGGCAGTCGTCACCTGTTCGACCGCCTCCGCGAACGAGGCGGCTGTCTGGTGTCGCTCGACGAGCATCCAGACCCCAAGCCAGTCGGAACAGGTCACACCCTCGAACCCAAGGCGGTCCCTGAGGAGGTCGGTCAGGTAGAAGTTCGAGGCGTGCGCGGGCTCGTTTCCGATCGCGTTGTACATTGGCATGACTGCCGCGACACCCTCGTCGATGGCCCGCTCGAACGGCGGGAGAAAGACGCGTCGAAGCGTCCCCATCGAGATATCGACGGGTGCCGTGTCCTCGCCGCGAGTCGGCTCACTGCTCGCCGGGTAGTGTTTCACCGTCGCCGCGACCGACGTGGGGTCGTCAAGCGACGCCCCCTGGAGGCCGCGTGTCTCCGCCGCGACGAATTCCTCGACGAGCGGCGAGGACTCACCGTACGTCTCGTAGGTCCGCCCCCATCGAGGTTCCCGAGCGACGTCCGCGGTCGGGGCGTAGTTTTGGTTCGCGCCGGTCGCTGCCATCTCGATTGCCGTGATTCGCGCAGCGCGCTCGACGAGGTCGGGGTTCCACGTCGCCGCCATGGCGAGGTTGTGTGGGAACACGGTGGCCCCCTCGATGTGGGCGTGGCCGTGAATCGCGTCGACCGGGACGAGAAGTGGGATGCCAAGTCGTGTCTCGTTCACCGCAACGCGCTGGAGTTGGTTCGCGACCCGGCCCGCGACGACGGCGGTGTTGTACGGCGAGAAGCCAGTGCCGAACGGCGTGGCCGATCCGACAAAGTAGTCTCTGATCGCGTCTTTCGCGTCGTCGACCGTCGTCGTTCGGGGGGCCTCGCGTTGGAGCACCGAAAACGAGCCGACGTGCAGCCCCACCATCTGCCCGGCTTTCTCCTGGAGCGTCATGCGCTCGAGCAGGTCAGCGACCCGTGTCTCAGTCGACTGGTCTGAGTCCATGTATGGTGGCTGGCTGGTCATACTGAACGATGCTGTGAAACCCATATCAAAGTACCTCCCGGTATCAGCCAAACTGTTTTATCGACGGACCATCGAGAGTAATACGGGTAATACAACATGCCAGTCGAAGCGACACTCGAGACGGACGCCACCGCCGCAGGGACACCTCACGCATGACCGACGACGAACCAGCCGAGTCCCAGGAGCAGAGCCCGCTGGAACATCAAGAGGCGCCGACCGGCCTCGCAAAGCAATGGACCAACAGGTCCAATCAGCAGACGACGCTCCCGAACGACGACCTCGACGTGAAGTCCGAGTGGGTCGGGATAACCATCTACCTGCCCGAGTCACTTCGGGAGGAGTTGGAGCTGGTGTTCCGAGAGCACAGCCTGGAGTCGAAGCGGTCGAACGACGCCGATCTCAAGAAACTCCGGCACTACTACCCACTCGTCGTCGCACTCGGACTCGAACTGCTCGAAGATGCCGAACCGCGAGATATCGCGCCGCTTCTCTCCTACGTGATGGACCAATATGAGTAAGTCTAGCGTGGACGTGAGTGACCCTCGTGTGGGGCAGTCCGCCCCCACGCTCACGACCGTGTCTGGCGATTTCCAGGCCGAACAGTAAGTTCAATATGAGGCCGGCAGACTCGACTGCTATATGGTCGCGTTCGGCGGGCTCGCAACAGTCGTTATAGCCGTAGTCGCAAGTTTGTTCATGGCATGGGCAATCGGGGCCGGATCCTCGGGGTCGACGCCGTTCGCACCCGCGGTCGGAGCCAACGCAATTTCCGTGATGCGCGCGGGTTTTTTCGTCGGCCTGCTCGGCCTCGCCGGCGCGATATTACAGGGGGCGAACGTCACCGGCGCAATCGGAAACGACCTCGTGGTGTTTCCGGACGGAGCCGGACTGTCCGCGGTCGCCGCTATCGTCGCGCTGTTGACCGCGGCGCTCCTCGTCGGCATCGGTATCTTCGCGGGCTACCCTATCGCCACCGCCTTCACCGTCACCGGCGCGGTCGTCGGCGTCGGCCTCGGGATGGGGGGCCAGCCGGCAATCGACAAGTACGTCGAAATCGTCACGCTGTGGGTGGCGGTTCCGTTCGTCGGCGGCGGTATCGCATTCGCGACGGCGTGGCTGTTGCGACACGACCGAACGCCCGAGCGGTTTCTGATTCCGGGGTTAGCCGGACTCGTCGGGGCAATCCTCGCTAACGTTGAGTTTACGGTGCTAGCTCCGGGGAGCGGCCAGGACTCGCTCGTCGGTGCCGTCGCTCGGGTCTTCGAGGTGTCCTCCCTGACGGCGGCGGTGCTCGTGACCCTCTTCGCGGCGGCGGTCGCCGCGTGGCTGCTCTACCGAGACGTGCAGACCGGCTACGTGGCCGCACAGCGGCACTTCCTCCTCGTGCTCGGGGGACTCGTCGCGTTCTCCGCCGGCGGGAGTCAGGTAGGGTTGGCTATCGGTCCGCTGTTGCCACTACTCGGCGACCAATCGACGGCCGCAGTTCCGATCACCGGTGTCTTGCTGTTCGGCGGGTTCGGCTTGCTCATCGGGTCGTGGACCGGTGCGCCGAGGATGATTAAGGCGCTCTCGCAGGACTATTCGTCGCTCGGCCCGCGGCGCTCCATCGCGGCGCTCATCCCGAGTTTCATTATCGCGCAGACGGCGGTCTTTTTCGGGATTCCCGTCTCGTTCAACGAGATTATCGTCTCGGCGATTATCGGGTCGGGCGTCGCTGGACAGGGTGACGTCAGCACGGGCAAAATCGGAAAAACGGTCCTCGCGTGGGTCGGCTCGCTCGCGCTCGCATTCGGACTGAACTACGGGATTTTCACGGGCCTCTCGACGCTGTTGTGAGCCCCGCTCGTTGGGGCGGAGATGTCCCTTGGCAAACGCCAATCAGGGAATGGGGGCAACGCGCGAAGGCGTATCGGTGGTAGTGTATTAAAAGGCAAGACTATCGGGATCAAAGGCTGTCTTACCAAGGGAGTAGATAACTCTCTTCGATATCGTTTCGTGATGATTTCTTTATTAGGATCCCCCAACGAGCCAGTATTCATGGTATCCGAGGAATCATTCGGCAAATTGGCCTAATACGTCCGCTTCTAGATAGTATTCTAAATGAAACAGTATTAAACAATTGGTCTCACTCCCTGCAAGAACCATCACAATGTGGAATTTTTCTCAGTCGACCAGGCAGTTAGTATTGTGAATTGTAAACAAATCTGGGTGCAAGAGAGAACTGCCAAACGACCGGCCGCACGGCGAGTTGTTCTCGACGAACACCACCCCACTCACCACTCGGTGAGTCGGCCGTCGTCGTGGTGCCAGACGGGGTTGAACCAGTTCACCTCACCGAGGGAGCGCCCACACGACAGATCGTGTAGTGTTCGTCGTTGAACGGACTGCACGAATGGCTTAACCACATATATAAATACATATAACTTTTGAGTAATATATTTGGCCAGCCTACTGAGAGAATAGATGAGTTTGAAAATCTTTATTTGCTATCTACTATTAGTAGTATATCAGAATCTATTAGAGTTATTTTCTACATCAATTTGTTAATAATATCCGGAGCTATAGTTGCTATTGTATAAACTTTTAAATACTATACAAGATGTAACAGTTTGAATAAGAGATTGCAACCGAGATTACGGCGGCTTATATCAGAGTCCACGAAATCCAACCATAGCGTGGCTATTCAACGCAAAAAGCGATTGACGCAGTTCGAAAACACGATCGACGCACATCAGTAGACACACACCGGAAGTAGGTACCCAACACCGAACAACACCACACTAGCACCGTACTGAACAGAGAGTACGAACAGACGTGCAATGAGGACGTGGAATATAACTGGGCTCACTTCGTCAACACACCCAATTCACATGGCTCGTTCCACAATCTGGACACACGCGACTCTAGATGTGAACCACGTGGGCACGTATTGGATACGAGCGATGACCCACCTGACTTCAGCTGTACAAACTGCATATTTTCCAACAAGTTTGTAGCAAGTATACAGATCCAGTTGGGCTAATAGTACAAATAGGGACAGACTGAAAATTAGGAGTATAGATGGTCATCTCGTTACTCTCGATGAGGTGGGCAGACATAGCATGGCTCGCTATACAGATCAACACGCTTGTGCGACGTGCAGATCAGGGCCCGAAATACTCCCCGAGAGGGATTACAGAGCTAGTTTTGTAATCTATAGAATAGGCCGATTCGTTCCAATAGGTTTGTCAGCAACGTTCCCTCAGGGAGATCAGATAGCCAGTACCAGGCCAAAGACAATCAGAACCGCAGCCCGATACCGCATCGATAATACATTACAACATTAAGTCTGTAATGTGGCGCAAAATAGGGATGTGCAACTGGCGACATCCCTGACGCCGCGATAGACAACATATGTGTTGAAATTACCAATAACTATGACTGATTGTGCCTTAATATAACCATTAAACTTAGTTTAAGCCATTCACAGCCCATCTTTGCTTAATCTGGATAATAACAATCCATTCCACAATTTGGAACGAACTTTTTTCATACTGGGATTGGTATCCAGCTTATGGAACATACACCACAAAACCCAATCAAGTCGGTACAGACTATGTTTCGGATCATTGATCAGCTTAAACAGCTGGAATCCGCAAGCGTGTCCGAACTTGCTACAGCTCTCGACCTCCCTCGAAGTACGGCACACAACTACCTGAGCACACTAACTGGCGAAGGCTACTTGATAAAGCAAAACGGGGAGTATCAGCTCTCGATTCAGTTCTTGGAACTCGGCTCATTCGCCCGGAAACAACAGAAAATATACGAAATCGCGAAGCCCGAAGTTCGCCGCCTAGCTCGGGAGACCGGAGAACTCACCAGTCTTCTCGTCGAGGACCAAGGGGAGGGCGTGTATCTACAACGGGAGCGAGGGGAGCAGGCAGTACAAGTCCAAGCATATGTTGGTACGCGAGCGCCGCTTCACGCAACGGCACTCGGGAAATGCATTCTTGCCCACAAATCGACTGAGTTCATCGACCAAGTCATCGAACACCACGGGCTAGAGAAGTCGACTGAAAAAACCGTTAGTACGCGAGAGGAGTTACTTGACCGGTTAGATGAGGTGAGAGAGCGCGGGTATGCGTTCGACGACGAGGAGAGAATTGAAGGCCTTCGGTGTATTGCGAGTCCGATTCTGAGTACCGATGACCGTGTGTTAGGCGCGATTAGCGTATCGGGACCGTCGTACCGGATGCGCGGTGAGCGTTACGAAGAGACGCTTCCGAATGACGTACTCGAAACCGCCAACGTGATCGAATTGAATATCACCTATTCATAGATCGCGCCCAGCATCACCACGGGTTATAGCTCAGTTGTCAGTTGGTTGGCCGCGCTGGTTAGTTCATCGTGGACCCTGTCTAGCTCGTCTTGTTCGAGTTCGTTCGGTGACTGAAGCGGGAGCACCGGTGTTCCGTTCGTATAGCCTTGCTTCTGTAGGAGGTACTTTAGCGCGGCAGCAGTCGATTGCCCTTCAATTGCGGAGACGATAGGGCGACAGAACAGATCCCACAATCTGCGTGCGCGTTCTCTATCACCGTCGGAGTATGCGGTGTATATCTCCGAGACTGGTTCGGGAAACACGTTCAGCGGACTCGCGACGAACCCATCGGCACCCAGGTCGAGCGATGCCATCAGATGCTTCGTTTGCCCCTGCAGCACAGAGAAGTCCTCCGGGGTCTCTTCGAGTAGTTTCTGGTGGTGTACGATATCTCCAGTCGAGTCTTTGATGCCGATTATCTGGTCGTGTTGGGAAAGTTCGACGACTGTCTCGATGGGTAGTTCCGTTTTTGCGAAGGCAGGTATCTCGTAGATGATGATGGGTAAGTCGGTGTCTGAGAGTAGCTTCTCATAGTAGGAGCACACCCCTTCTGGCTTCGGTTTGAAGTAGTATGGAGTGACGACAACCGCAGCGTCTGCTCCGAGCGCTTCTGCTTCAGTGATGAGCGTTCGGACCTCTTTGAGGCTTGTACCCCCACACCCTACGAGTACCGGCGTCTCCCCAGCGTGACGAATAACCGTTTCCATGATCGTTATCTGCTCTTCTTGTGTGAAGCTCGGGAATTCTCCGATAGAGCCACAGGGGAAGAGATAGTCCACCCCGTTTTCTACGAGAAATTCCGTGAATGATGCGAGTGAGTCGGTGCTTACTGCTGCATTTTCACCGATGGGAGTCACCATCGGAGTAATTGCTCCTTCAATCCGCATACATTCGCTTCAATCACGTGGTATTTAATTCTTTGTCTCGAGTAACCCATGGTTGTCTATTCTGCCGGGGGTCGACCAGTCACCGAAGGCGGTGAGATGTCCACCAACGGGTGCTGTTCGGCTTGTTCTCGCGTGCGTATTCAAAATTAAACTCGGCGTCTGTTTGTTGCAATTTCTTCAATATCAACCACTTTTTTATACCATGGTGATTAATGAACAATCGATGTCTGACAGAGATTCACTTACATCACGGCGGAAGCTGCTGCAAAGTCTCGGTGTCGGATCAGTCGCCGCGCTCGGGGGTTGTCTCGGCGGTTCCAATAGTGGCGGTAACGCATCGACCCAGAGTGGTGGCGACGATACTGCGCAGTCACAGTCAGATTCCGGATTCGCTGCCCAGGCGGAGAACATCGACTTCGAGAATAATTGGGAACAGCGCCGTTCGACGACGCTTGATGAGTGGCCGCTGGAGAGCCGTCAAGACATTCCAGGCTCCGACTCGATGGGTGAACCCGAGAGTTGGAAGGAAACTGCTGCGGTAAAAGACGCGCCGTGGCAACCACCAGAGGGGTGGGAAGATACCCCCGCAGGCGACGTCGAGACGATTCAAATTCTCAACCACGGTGCGCTAGAGTACGATCCTGCAACGGCGTTCGCCTACGCACTATTCGAAGAACGAACCGGAATTAACATCGAGGTACTTCCGCTTCCGGTCGACCAAGCGGTGCCAAAGAAGAATGCCGTCTTCTCGTCCGGCCAATCGAATCCACACGGCCTAATGGTCCGGTCTGTCGGGTCCTTCCCGTCGTTCGTCCAAAACGGCTACTTGGAAGAGACGCCGGTGTACCCGGCTGAAGAGATGTGGGATATGTACATCCCCTCGATGCGGAAGTCGTTCAGCTTCGACGGAGAAGCGTATCTCACACCTGGAATTCTCCAGGGGAGCCTCGTTCACACTCGGCCCGACATGATGCGTGAACAGGGCGTCGACGAGGAAACCGTCTCGGCTATCGTTGACGGGTCTTACTCGTGGGATGACCTCGAAACCGTGATGGAAGCCTTCGAGGGCTCTGACAAATTCGCGTGGGCGTACCGAGGTGGCTCCAGGAACTACACGTTCCGCGACTGGACGATGATGTACTACGAAGCGGGAGGGAGCTTCGTAGACGAGAGTGGGTACGTCAGCGTCAACGACGAGGCAGGCATCGCCGCGCTGAGCAAGATGGTCGAGTGGAAAGAAAACGGCTGGGTCCCAAGCGGCGTCTCATCGTTCTCACAGGGAGACCTTGCTGACCGGTTTATGTCCGGACAGCTCGCGATGGTACCCGTATCCGGAGACCTGATTCCGTCGGCCGTCGAAAAGTTCGGGCAGGGAGGTAATTACGCACCGACAACGCCACCCGAGGGTGGCAGCGAGATGCCGAATCCCACGAAGGCCGGGATGGCATCACCAAACGGGATGTCGATCAACGCCCAAAGCGATGTCGGACACAAACTGGCGATGGCACTCTACCAAGACTGTCGCCTGAGCTTCGAGAACATGTGGATGGAAGCGGTCGTTGAGGGGAACCAGACGTACAACCCGACGGTCTTTGAACAAGCGACTGAGACCGACTCGATGCGGTATCCGGAAGTACGAAAACAGGCGATGGAGGTCGTGAAGGTAGAGGTGTTCCCACAGATGCAGTCGATCGCGCAGACGGTGAGCGAACAACTGCAGATGGCCATCTCTGGTGGGAAATCTGCAGAGAACGCTCTCAACGCTGCGCAAGAGACGATCGACACGACTTTAGGGCAGTAAGAGATTTCGTAGAAAGGAAACACAATGTCAACTGTACACAAGTCAGAGGATCACGGGGGTGTCTATCGGGTTAGGAACGCGATCTCCAATTTCGTCAACGAGCATATCGTCGCGGTCTTCCTCGGACCCGCACTCCTCACAATCGCTGCCGTCTTCGTGTACCCAGTACTGCAACTGATTGGGCAGTCGTTCTTCGTGAGACAACCGATGGGCCTCCGGTTCGTCGGTCTCGAGAACTACGTCCAACTGTTCTCGTCATCGCAGTTTTGGAACTATTTCGTCACGACGCTCCTGTACTCGTTCGGATCACTCGTTCTCTCCGTGCTTAGTGGTCTCGCGTTAGCACTAGCGATCAACCACGTTCGACGGAAGTGGCTTCGAAACACGTACTCAACGGTGATCTTGTTCGCGTGGGCTGTGCCGCTGGGAGTTATCGTCGTCATCTTCCGATTCATGCTCCAAGGGGGAAATCTCGGACTCCTTAACCAGGTCTTGACTGACCTCGGGTTCGGATCACTTGCCCGAGCATGGCTCGCACAGAATCAGCTTGCGCTTCCGTTGGTGACAATTACGGATGCATGGGCACGGATGCCGTTCGCGATGATACTGTTCCTCGCGGGATTGCAGTCCATCCCCGAGTATATGTACGACGCGACGAGGGTCGATGGCGCAACGACGTTTCAGGCATTTCGCCATATCACCATCCCGTACCTTCGTCCCTACATCGCGATTGTCGGCTTACTGAATTGGATGTTCGCGTTCCGTGCCTTTGCTGTGATCTACCCGATGACGCAAGGCGGACCTGGTGCACGAACGACGACACTCAGTATCTACATCTATCAGGAGGCGATGGTGCGATTCAACACGGGGTACGGAGCTGCGATCTCCACGTTCCTCGTGCTCTTGACGATCCTTGTTGCAATCTTCTACGTCAAGATCGTCCTTCAACGAATCGAAGAATAGACGATCGACGCTCTCTGTCTTTACTTTTCGTCCGATCCGGTGCTCCTCAACCGCCAGCTGCATCTTGGTAGCCATAGCAGTACTGCCTGTCAATTGGTGATCGGGGAGAGATACCCAAAATTGGCTCCGGAGTGGTACGTGAAACCAAACCATTTTATGAACCGATGGTGAACAGGCTATCGTAATGGCCGAGTCCAAACAGAGCGGTTTGTTTAGTTACGCCACTAGGCAACGGGTTGCGAACGCGATCGAGAGTCCATACATCGTCCACCTGACCATCGCTGTTGGGGTGCTCTCCGTCTTGGTTCCACTTCTATGGACGTTCCTCACGTCTCTGAAGACGGAGTCAGCGGTGTACTCACTCACGTATCTGCCGGAGAACCCAACGCTGCAGCCGTACTACAGCGCGCTTTTTGAGGAAGGCTACTGGAGAGCACTACTCAACTCGGTGATCATCTCGACGACGACGACGGTGCTGGTATTACTGCTTGCGACACCTGCAGGCTACGCGTTTAGTCGATATCGCTTCCCCTTCGATAGCGAGATCTTCATTCTCGTCTTGTTCTCGCGACTGTTCCCCCCGATTGGGCTGGTAATCCCATTCTTCGAGATTCTCGGGTGGGTTGGGCTGATCAACACGCGCGCGGGAATCATCATCGCAAACGTGTATCTCTGGTTACCGCTGATGGTCTACATCCTCCGCAACTTCTTCATGTCCGTCCCAGAGGAGTTGGACGAGTCGGCACTCGTTGATGGCTGTACGCAGTTCCAAGCGTTCAAGGAAATCGCACTCCCGCTCGCACTTCCCGGCGTTGCGGCCTGCGGTATCCTGACGTTCCTATACTCATGGAGAGAGTTCCTGTTCGCGCTCATTACCAGTAACACGCTGCAGTCGATGCCTGTCTCCGTCTCCGTCTACAAGTTCGTCGGCGACGTGTCGGTTTCGTGGGCGTCGCTCTCTGCTGCGTCCATCCTCGCAATCCTGCCAACTGTTGCCGTCGTCGTCTTCTTCCAGCGCTACATCGTCTCTGGCCTCACGTCCGGTGCGTTGAAAGGATAGGAAGCGGCCCCTCACGTCCGCAAGTCAGTCACCGCTTTTTCCCACGTAACCGGCGATCCATCGAAAATCATTTATCACCTGGGTTGCCACATAGTACCATGCAGCAAGACATTAGCGCACAAGCTGGCAGTTCACAGTACTCCACGGACCGGGTGGACGCAGATACCAACGTCCAAATCAACGAGATGACGAAGGAGTTTACCGACGACTCCGGCGGCACAGTTGTCGCCGTCGACGATCTCTCACTCGATATCCAAGAGGGAGAGTTCCTCGTCTTAGTCGGGCCGTCCGGCTGTGGGAAGACGACGACCCTCCGATCGATCGCTGGGCTCGAGACGCCGACGGAGGGGCAGATCATCATTGACAGTAACGACGTAACGGATAAAAACCCAAGAGAGCGGAACATTTCGATGGTTTTCCAGAACTACGCCCTCTATCCGCACAAGACGATCCGCGAAAACCTATCGTTCCCGCTTGAGGTCCGGAACTTTTCTGAAAGCGAAATCACAGAACGTGTCGAACACGCGGCGAGCATCCTCGATATCTCGGAGCTGCTGGAGCGAAAGCCGGGTGAGCTGTCGGGTGGTCAGCAACAGCGGGTCGCGCTCGGGCGAGCCATCGTTCGCGAACCCGCTGTCTTCCTCATGGACGAGCCGTTATCGAACCTTGACGCGAAGCTTCGCGTGCAGATGCGGACCGAACTGAACGAGTTGCACCAGCGAGTTGGGAAGACGACGGTGTATGTCACTCACGACCAAGCGGAGGCGATGACGCTGGGTGACCGCGTGGTAGTGATGAACGACGGCGAACTCCAACAGGTCGCTCCACCACAGGTGCTCTATGACGAGCCAGCCAACCAATTCGTCGCTAGTTTCATCGGCGAACCACCGATGAACTTCGTTACCGTCGATATCGAAGCGACCCAACACGGGTATCACGCAGTATCGGAGTTCTTCGACTTCGAACTACCATCGTCAATCGCGTCCGACATCGAAGACTGGAACCACTCTGTCTCCGCTGCGACGCTTGGCGTTCGTCCAGAGCACCTCTACGACTTGGATGCGGAGTCGAACGCAGACGTTCCCGACGAGAATACGATCAGCATGCGCGTGAAGATTGTTGAGTCCATGGGCTCTGATAAGTATCTCACGCTCGTCCCAGACGGGACGGCAAACGAGTCCGCTCACGAGATCACGGCCCGTGTCTCACCGGAGAGCACCGCCGCTGAAGGGAACCGAATCGAGCTCGGCGTGGATACCGAGAAAATACATCTATTCGACGAGAACACCGGCGAAACGATAACAATCTGAGGAACGTCTTCGTCGGCTTCCGGCCATGTGTTTCGTGCGCTTTGCATCGTCGTCCGGTAGATTCTTAACCCATATACACAATAGTCTGTCACATGGCTCCAACCATCACGAAGATAGAGTCAATCGAGTTTGGATATCCACTCGAAGACCGTGCACCGTCCCCCGAAGGGTTCGACCTGGCCTACTATCCTGGTGAGACAACAACTCGCCACCTCTACGGGCTCCGAATCCATACCGACGAAGGAATCACCGGAGAGTACGTTGGAGGGAACTCCCCCGCAATGGCGCAGGTGAACACAGTTGCGGATTATCTCGTTGGGAAAAACCCGCTGTACCGAGAAAAGCACTGGAGCGAGATGAAGCGGGCGCTTCGGAAATACGACCAGATGGGAATCGGGCCGCTCGATATCGCGCTGTGGGACTTCGCCGGGAAGTACAAAGACCAACCAATAAGCGAGATGCTTGGTCGATATCGCGACAGCATCCCAGTCTACGCCTCCACGCTAGGTGGTGACCGGAATGGTGGGCTCGATTCGCCGGAAGCGTATGCTGACTTCGCCGAAGAATGTCTCGAGATGGGCTACCCCGGATTCAAGATGCATATGTGGGGCGGCAAGTGGCGAGATACACAGGGAGTTATCGACACGGTCCACGCTGTCGGTGACCGCGTAGGTGATGAGATGGACCTCATGCTAGACCTCTCGTGCAATCTCGAGACCATCGGCGAGGCACTCAAGGTCGGGCGAGCATGCGACGAACAGGACTTTTTCTGGTACGAAGACCCCTATCGAGACGGGGGCGTCTCCCAGCATGGCCACCGGAAACTTCGGCAGCAACTCGACACGCCAGTTCTACAGACCGAGATGGTACGAAGTGTCGAAGAGCATACTGACTTCATCGCCGAAGAAGCGACTGACTTCGTCCGTGTCGATCCAGAATACGATGCTGGGATTACTGGCGCGATGAAGATTACGCACGTCGCAGAGGGCTTCGGGCTCGACGTCGAATACCATGCGCCTGGCCCGGCCCATCGCCAATGTATCGGTGCGACGCGGAACACGAACTACTACGAGATGGCACTTGTCCACCCGGAGACCGACAACACGACGCCACCGATATACGCCGGCGGATACGACGATCAACTCGACAGCATCGACAAAAACGGCCGAATCGAGATTCCCACGAAACCAGGACTGGGCGTCGAGTACGATTGGGACTACATCTACGAAAACCAGACCGGCTCTATCCACACGTACGAGTGACGCTGAACGATTCGAGAACGTAAGCCACTACGAGCGACAACAGCCGTGTTCGGTGATTGTAGCGTGATCGCCCCTGCGAGTCGCTCACACCGGGCTTTTCCCACGACATACCCCGTTCCGACTGACATCTGAATTCATACTGAATCCATGGTGACGACGACAAATCCGACCACCGGTAACCCGATCGAGACGTATGACTACCACACTCCAGCAGAGACAGAACAGATCCTCGCTGAGGCAGAAGACCGTTTTCAAGAGTGGTCTTGCCGGCCCATTCGTGAACGTGAGAAGTTAGCTTCGGCTCTCGGTACGCACCTCCAAGAACACAAGGAGAAATTCGCGAAACTGATGGTACAGGAGATGGGGAAACCGCTCACCCAGGCAATTGCCGAGATCGAAAAGTGCGCGCAGCTCTGTGAGTACTACGCCACACGGTCGAGCGAACATCTCCAAGACGAACAGATCGGTGCATCGCCAGGGGCAAAGACATACGTGTCCTACGAACCGCTTGGCCCTGTTCTCCGCGGTGATGCCATGGAACTATCCGTTTTGGCAGGTGTTCCGGTTTGCAGTCCCAGCATTGACTGCGGGGAACGTCGGTATCCTCAAACACGCACCGAACGTCTTCGGCTCCGCTGCGGCTATCGAAGAAATCTTTAGAGACGTTGGGTATCCAGAACACGCCTTCACCACACTCCGCGTTGAGACTGAGCGCGTCAGTAATGTTATCGCTGACAACCGAATCCGCGGCGTCACGCTTACTGGGAGTACGAAGGTGGGGCGTGCTGTCGCAGCTGTGAGCGGAAAACACCTGAAAAAGACGGTCCTCGAGCTTGGTGGAAGCGACCCCTTTGTCGTGTTGGAGGATGCACCCCTCGAAGCGACGGTTGAGGCCGCGGTTACTGCCCGAAACAAAAACTCTGGGCAGTCCTGCATCGCAGCGAAGCGATTCTTCATCCACGAGAGTCAGTATGAGGAGTTCCTTGACCGATTCACGAGCGCGGTTGAGAAACTCCGTGTGGGCGACCCGATGGAGCCTGGTACAGATGTCGGGCCACAAGCACGTGACGACCTCCTCCATGAGCTTCACGACCAAGTTGAAGCGTCGGTTGCAGCGGGTGCAGTCATCGAAACAGGCGGTGATCCCCCTAGCCGAGACGGGTATTTCTATCCACCGACTGTCCTGACTGATATCCCAGAGGACAGCCCGGCTGCGACTGAGGAACTGTTTGGCCCAGTCGCGTCGGTGTTCTCGTTTGCCGACGAGGCGGAGGTCATCAACAGAGCGAACGATACGCAGTTCGGACTTGGTGGAAGCGTCTGGACTGCTGACCGCTCACGTGGCGAAGCGATTGCGCGTCAACTGAGCGCTGGCAACGTCTACGTTAATCGCGTCGTTCAATCGGATCCTCGTCTGCCATTCAGCGGAATCAAAGACTCTGGGTACGGGACTGAACTATCAAGACACGGGATACGAGAGTTCACCAACAAGAAGACGATCTGGGTAGAGTAGCCCACGAACCCAGACGCGGTCTTCTCCCAGGTGAATCGCCTGTGAAGTATCGAAGAAGTCTCTGTCTCTACGATCTGAGTGGCTCAGTCTGTCTGCGATCGTTCGCGGATGAACGCCGGATATATATGACTGTTATACGAATCCTATTGCGTATGCGTAGCAATAACAGGGACACCCGTAGAGAGAGCGGAGCACACCGTGTACAGGCGAGTGATGACAGAGCAACGCACGAGTACGTTGGTGGTGAAGTCAACCAGCCAGGGACTGTTGCGGAACTCCGACAGCGAATTGCAGGTGAAGTCAGATTCGACACCTATACTCGGCAACTGTACGCCACAGACGCGAGCGCGTATGAAGTGACTCCAATAGGGGTCGTCTTTCCCAAGTCAACCGACGACGTAGCCGAAGTGGTCGCTTACTGCGCCGAATCGGATATTCCAGTCCTCCCCCGTGGTGGGGGGACGTCCCTCGCAGGGCAGGCTGTCAACGAGGCGGTTGTCCTCGATTTCACACGCCATATGGACGCTGTATCCGAGATTTCCCCGGATACACGTGAAGCGCGCGCACAGGCGGGTGCAGTCCTAGCAGCACTCAATCAACGAGCAGCAGCGCATGATTTGACCTTTGGTCCAGACCCAGCAGCTGGCGATCGGAGTACGATTGGCGGTGCGATTGGGAACAATTCTACTGGAGCGCACTCGCTGGTCTACGAGAAGACAGACCACTACGTCGTCGAATGTGAAGTCGTCCTCGCAGATGGGACGGTAACGACGTTTGGTGAGGTCTCCGTTGATGAGCTGCGTAAACAGGCAGACCCAGAGAGTGAGCATCTCCAAGCCCGAATTGCTGCTGGTGTACTCTCCATACTTGATGACTATGACGATGAAGTGAGGTCGCGCTACCCCGATCTCAAACGAAATGTCTCGGGATATAATCTCGACCGGATCGTTGCTGAGGCTGCGGGTAAATATGGTGAACCGGGTGTCGTCAACCTTGCTCACCTACTTGCGGGGAGTGAAGGTACCCTCGGAATCATTACGGAGGTGACTGTTTCGCTTGAACCAGTCCCGACAGAGAAGGCCGTTGCGCTGTTAACGTATGAGAACCTCGATGATGCCGTTCGCGACGTTCAGTACGTTCTCGAACACGACCCTGCCGCAGTCGAACTCATCGACGATGTTCTCATCGATCTGGCGACCCAGACGTCGGAATTCGCCGATGTTGCCGCGAAGCTCCCGGATCGAACGCGAGCGGCACTCCTTGTTGAGTTCTATGTCGAAAATTCCGCGCGCGCGTGTGATAGGGTTCAGAAGTTGCGAGCGGATCGGGTCCGAGACGCAGCATCAGACTCCGACGAGACGGTTCGTCACGCGTTCAATGCACTCGAAGCGTTCGACACCGAGGATCGAGCTGAGCTTTGGAAACTTCGAAAATCTGGCCTTCCGATTCTACTCGGACGTACAACAGATGCAAAGCATATCAGTTTCCTCGAGGACTGCGCGGTCCCGCCTAAGCGATTGCCAGCATTCGTCTCTGGGTTTCAGTCCGCACTTGACGAACAGGACATGACGGCTTCGTTCTATGCACATGCTGGCCCCGGTGTCCTTCACGTTCGGCCACTCGTTAACACCAAGTCTCCAACCGACGTCGACGCGATGGAATCCATCGCTGACACCGTGACTGATCTCGTCGTTGAGCTTGGTGGGTCCGTCTCGGGCGAACACGGTGACGGCCGCGCGCGGACACAGTGGAACCGGAAACTGTACGGTGATGAGCTATGGGACGCGTTCCGTTCCCTCAAGACCGCATTTGACCCCAAGTGGCTTCTGAATCCTGGACAGGTGTGTGGAGATGTGTCGCTGACCGAGAACTTGCGATTTGATCCAGCATACGAGTTCGAGAGCGGGGTTGACCCTGTCTTGGAGTGGGATAACGACAATGGAATGCAGGGGATGGTCGAACTCTGTCACGGCTGTGGTGGGTGTCGAACGCAGCAGTCGGAAGGCGGTGTGATGTGTCCGACCTTCCGTGCGGCAGACGAAGAGATCACGTCAACACGGGGAAGAGCGAATCTCCTCAGACAAGCGATGAGTGGTGATCTACCAGCGGACCCAACTGACGAGAAATTTGTTACTGAGGTATTGGACCTCTGTATCGGGTGCAAGGGGTGCTCGAACGATTGCCCAAGCGAGGTCGATCTCGCAAAGCTGAAAACCGAGGTGACGCATGCGTATCACAACAAACACGGGGCATCAATACGCGAAAAGTTGTTTGCGAACTTCGATACTCTCGCGAAAGTTGGAAGCGCATTGGCTCCGGTGTCGAACGTACTGCCGAAACTTCCTGGGGCGAGGTTGGTTATGGAGAACACACTCGGGATTGCACGTGAACGATCACTCCCAACCTTCAAACGTGAAACGTTCCGCGACTGGTTCGACACACGGACTACTGAACAGTCGCCAACTGACGCAACGCGTCAGGTCGTCCTCGTTCCAGATACGGAGACGAATTTCAGTAACCCCGACGTTGGGAAGGCGGCTGTGGAAGTGCTGGAGGCAGCAGGTGTCCACGTCGAACTCGCACCCTTCACCGATAGTGGCCGGCCCGCGTACTCGAAAGGATTCGTGGAGATGGCACGTGGAACCGCTGAAACGGTTGTAGACGAACTCGAATCCCGTGTGCAGGATGGTCGGGACATCGTTGTTATCGAACCTTCCGATGCGGTCATGCTCCAATCAGACTACGGAGACTTGCTGTCTGGCCCCGCTGTCAATGCAGTTCAAGCGAACACGTACGGCGTTTGTGAATATCTCGATACCTTCGGGCTTGACGACGAGGTTCAGTTTACTGCGCCGGACAGAACACTCGCGTATCACGGCCACTGCCATCAGAAGGCCACAAAAAAAGATCACCACGCTGTCGGTGTGCTTCGACGGGCAGGATATAACGTCGATCCAATCGATTCGGGCTGTTGCGGGATGGCGGGCAGTTTCGGCTACGAGGCAGAACACTTCGCGATGAGTGCTGCGATTGGAGAGCTACTCAACGATCAACTCACAGCCAGCGACGCTACGGCTGTGGTCGCCCCGGGGGCGTCCTGTCGGTCACAACTGTCAGACTTAGATATGGTCGATGAGCAAGAATCGTTTATTCGTGACGATCGTGAGAACCCGCCAACGCCAGTCGAAGCACTCGCCTACGCGTTACAGTAGGAAGGAAACATCACACGGCTGGTAGCGGACCCTACTAGTACGCTAATTCCGAACTAGTCCACCCAACTGAGTACACGCTCAATTGTATTTCAGTCGGGAGAGGACCGTACTCATGGGGTCCGCATCTAGCTCGATCTGGTTAATACCAATCTCTGCCGTCCATACCCGGCCGTCATGTTTTTTTACAGTACGATTCGCTCGGTGTTGTGCCGCCCTTCGAACTTGTCAGCGTCGACGTTCTCGAATTCCGTGATATCGATCTTCTACTCGGCATGGATGTGTATTGGTACGTTGAACAGAACTGTTTGGTATGTTGTCACGAGATTTTGTGCCGTGCGCTCTCAGCGCGTCGGTTCAGCGTGGGTGAGTCTTCTAAGAGAGTGCAGGAAGATGTGTTGACTACTCAATAATCAAGATATTCTATTAATAATATAAATTGAATCGACGATGAGCAGTAGCCTCAATAATTATCATTAAATAGCTATATAGGCCAGGGGTATGGTAGATAAGTTTCTAAATAGTTAATTTTTAAAATACAGACTTGATATTTATTCTATACTCCATTTATCTTTGAAGTAGATTATGTCGTCTTGCAGGTTATATTCGAATTGTCTTGGATATATTATATGAATTAATTCGAACGGTCCACCCTGAGAAGCGCCACGGAAATTAGTAAGATATCGTTGTAGAAGATTCAACCCCAATTCAAAAGCTGGAGGCAGGTGTGGGTCGTGTTACGTTAGAATGAGGCGACCAACTTCGGAATATTCTGTGGTCGCTCTCGACACGAACCGGTTCCCCCTCGTTATTTTAGACGCGCACAATCAACTTACTCTGCAATCGTTCGCGAACGCTGTCAACGACATTAGTAAAAGAACCTACGTTTGCATCGGCGCTGCGGCTCATCTCAAAAGTGCTCTTGTCTACTTGGCCTCCGATTTCGTGTGTGCCCTCGTGGAAATCAAAAGGAAGAACCACCGATCACTCAACGCAGCTCGCCCCACCTCATTACAACACTATGCTAGTGATGTTTTCCGAAGCGTGGTCGTCGTTAGCATGGCGGGGAAACTACGACGACGAGAGAGCTGTTACTCTTGTTCGGATCCGGTCTTCGGAATAATCGGATCAATTAGCGTCCCATCGCAGAACAGTAGTTGAGATCATGAGTCGAGAGAGATGCAGTCCGTATTACGCGACTGGATCTCACGCCAGTTTGGCAGTCGGGGAACGAGATTCACTAATAGCGAACAATGTGGTGTGCTATCGTCAGCACAACAAGGTGAACACCGGATAACTACTTGATATCTCGGTGTAGCTGGGCTCGTCGGTGCGTTCCGACGATAGTCTATTTCGTCATCAGAAATACAACTCGCTCATGTGTAGCAGATTGTTGATTTCAGAGAGTCGCTTTGAAAGCGTGTTTGAGTGCTTCTCGACCGGGTTTTCTGAAGAGTTCGCTGCGTAGCTGAAAGGCGCGGAGATACTGTGTCAACTTGTCCTTCGAGACGCCTTGATGCGGCGAGAGCCACGCGTCGCGCCAGCGACGCGTGGCTCTCGCAGGTGTTGACGTGAACGTCTCCATCAGCGTATTCGCCGTCACCGTGGACGACGTATTCGCGGTGGAATTTGTCGTCGTCCTCAAGTGGGTCGTATACCCGAAATCCGTCGGTGTAGACGGTTAGCGACTCCTCCTCGCCGACCACGAGGAGGAGTCGCACGGTCGATTCGTCAGCGGATTTCGCCGGGACGACGTACCGCTGTTCCGTTCCACGGTCAACGATGGTGAAGGACGGGTGGTTTGTCTCCCTCGTAGAAACCTCGTCCGCGCGTGGACAGGCCACGCGAGCGCGACGGTTGGTCGCGCTCGCGGCCTTTCAACCCCGCAGAGACGTACACTTCGTCGATTTCGACCGGTCCAACGAGGTCGAGACGAGGCGCGTCGAGCGCTCTGGTGAAGCGCTCGACGCGACGGTGCATCGTCTTGTAGGTGACACCGATCTCTCGCTGAAGTTGGCGGAGACTCGTGTTGAACCGCAAGAACGCGTAGATCGAGAACAACCACTTGCGGAGCGCAACCTTCGAGTGCGCGAAAATCGTGCCCGTCTTGTCGTTGAACGTGCGGTCGCAATTCTTACAGAGATAGCGTTGAAACGCCCCATAGCTGCCGTTTCTGACTGTCCGGTCAGAACGGCAGCGAGGGCAGGAAACGCCGTCACGCCAGCGAACTTGTTGGAGCAGGTTCGCTGCGAGCGATTCCGAGCCAAACACATCGAGCGGAATCATTCGTGTTGGACACCGCTAGCGCGGTGTCCTTGCCCTCTTCGATTCCAGAGCGACAGCTGAACTCTATCAACAATCTCCTACAGAAGAGCGGATGAGGGAAATTTAAGTGACCGCTCAGATACCCTCTTAATATGGTGGAAGGGCTTTGGTGAATCACTAGACGGCGTCGGTTTCGACCGTTAGAATTTGGAAGATGAAGCGGGAAACCGTCGATGCTCTATGTCGAAAATCTCCCGCTTCACGAAGAAGGCGGTCACGTTGGCTAAAAATGTTGTTGGTGACCGAGGCGAAGTCGCCGCCCCCGAAGGGGGTGGCGGCTTCGCCGACTACGCTCTCGTATCGCTGCACAGTCTGCGGATTTACCTCGATGAGTCGTACCGCAACGCACTCGATCTGCTGAGCGAAATACCGCATATTCTCGCCGAGATCGGCCTCGAAGAGGGCGATCTCCCTGATCACTCGACGCTAGTTAAGGCGTTTGGTAGGTTTCAGATGAAGGTCTGGCGAGTGCTGCTCCGACTCTCGTCGGAGCTGCACGACCTCTCGGGTCACGCCGCCATTGATGCCACCTTTTTCGACCGCGAAAACGCTAGTAAGCACTACTGCCGCCGCACGAATTACCGCGTTCAGACACTCAAAGCCACAGCTCTCGTCGATACACAAACCCAAGCTGTTCTCGACGTTCATTGTACGACCGAGAAAACCCACGACACACAACTCGGCTGGCAGGTCGCCTGCCGCAACGCAGGCGACCTGCACAGCCTCGCCGCCGACAAAGGTTACGACTGGATGCAGTTACGCGAAAAACTACGCGAGGAAGGCGTGAGACCGCTGATTAAACATCGTATCTTCCGGCCCATCGACCACGCGCATAACGCGCGGGTCGATGGGCCTCGATACCGCCAGAGATCGATGTGTGAGACCGTCTTCTCGTCGATCAAGCGCACGCACGGCGACGCCGTGCGTGCGCGAACGTGGTACCGTGAATTTCGTGAACTCGTCGTGAAATGTGTCGTTCATAACATCAACCGTGCCGCAACATAGCCAAATCGACCGCTGTATGGCGATTCACCAGAGCCGGTGGAAGCCATTCCATTAGAGATAGCAACGCAACTGATCGAAGCAGCTGAACAGCGCGCCGACAAAATTGACAACCCCATGGTTATCACGGTCGCTAACAGTGAAGGCAATCTCATCGCACAACATCGAATGGACGGTGCTTGGTTAGCCTCGGTGAACATCTCACGTAATAAGGCATACACATCTGCCGCACTCGACATGCCCACCCATGAGCTTGCCGAAGCGTCTGAACCCGGTAATTCACTCTACGGGCTCGACACGCGTGGCGATGGACGAATGGTTGTATTTGGTGGTGGTTACCCGTTGATGAAAGATGACGAAGTAGTTGGGGCTATTGGAGTCTCCGGCGGTGCTGTTTCCCAGGACTGTGACGTTGCTGAGGCTGGTGTCGAAAAGTGGGACGACCTCGTAACTGCTGACGTAGCTCTAACCGAAGAATAACAATCACTCTGAGTAACAACGACGATTTCTGACTCAGAAAAACACGCTGACCGTGCCTTTTCCAAAATGGAAAATTGCAGAATAGAAATAATACGAATATTTTCTAACACAATCATCGGCGGATATTTGCTTTCCGTCAGAGGATATGGTGCTGGTCAGTCCGTGTCCAGAGGAGTGTCGAACTTCTGTTCTCATTAGCAGCCCTGAATAGCCATTACACAACTGTGTTTGTGATTTACAGCATCAACGAATTGTTGTAGAATTGGTCACAATATGCACGAAGCGGGTGGAGCTAAAATACGTTAGAATATTCTTTATTCTGAAGCTTCAATACCTGTGAAAGCTCATATTCTCCTTTCTCAGTGTTCGTGTACTCTTTTTATGCCCCTTCGTTATTCATCACTGCTGTTCTGATCTCTTCCTCGAGATCCTCAACAGCAGAGATTAATGTTCCAGCAAGCTCTTTATCACTTGGTAGGAGGTAGGGAGGACCAAATATATCTAATGCTCCCAAAATCTCTCCCCGTGGGTTCTCAACTGTAACAGCGATTCCACGTAAGCCTTCTAATGATTCTTGATTATTTATTGCGTACCCTCGCTCTCGAGTACGTTCTAGTTCACCGAACAACTCTTCCCGGTCGGTAATCGTATTGTCTTGTGTTTTTGGCAGGCCCCATTCATCCAATATCTCTTCTACACGATTCTTAGAATATTCTGCAAGGATGGCTTTCCCACACGCAGAATTGTGCATGTGGTAGTAATCACCAATCTGAAAGCCTTCTACTGATGAACCTACGGCCTGATCAAAGAGGACGAGGATACGGCCATTATCTTCAACTGAAAAACTGGACTGCTGTTCAGTCTCCTCAGCAATTTCTAATGCTTTCTGCCGTATGAGTAGATACTCTTCTTTTTGCCGGGCTTGTTTTCCAAGATGAAATAATTTAATACCTAGATGATATTCGTTATCAACTCTCGTAATGTATCCGCTTTCCTCAAGTGTCTTGAGGTGTGTATAAAGAGTACTCTCATGAATCTCCATGTACTCAGAAAGCTCAGTGAGTTTAGCTCCATTGAGACCATCAATAGCATCAACAACCTTTAATGATATCGTGGTGGTTTTTCTCCGTTCTGATTTCATGGGTTTTCCACATTAGAAAACGTAGGTCCTACAATATAGAGATGCTGGTTTAGTACATTATTTTGAGATTGAAAAATACAGCGATAGAGGTAGGCCGTGTTGGGGTGTATTTACTTTAATTGTGAACATAATCACAGAGATGTTAGAGAGCGTGACGCGGTGTCGATGACTCAACGGCGAGTGGCCGTCGTTCAAATAACTTTGATGGGACCAAAACTCTCCGGGTATAACCTTTCTCAGTTCTCAATTTCCTCTTTCTGCCAGTCGTCGAACTCCTCGTCACTCTCTCTGAGCACCTCGACACACTCGTTGTACTGGCGTTTTGTCTCGTCGGTGTACTTGTCGTCCGAGTACGTTCTATAACCACTTCAGTTTCATCGATCCGGACATCACGGACCACCCATCAGTGACATCGCTATCTTCAGTCACCTCTCTCAATGAGTTGTGAACTACTTCCGCCGCTGCGCTCTACGAACTCCCGCAACCGGACGATAGATGTGAGTGATCCCGAATCAAGGGCGAAGTCGGTTTAGTCGTGTCGCTGGCCGTGTTATTTACCAACAAAAGAACGAACTGCGGGGATAACTCGGTGGAGGAGCGTGTGTGGGCTCGCGTCAGTCGAGGAGCGGTTCGTCGCGGACGGTGGCGGCATAGCGGGTCGCCCCTCGTATAGAATTTCGAGCTCGGTTCCGGGTTCAGCATACTCCGGTGGGAGATACGTGTAGACGACACAGGCACTGACGGTGTACCCGTACTCGGCGCTGTGGACGTAGCCGATAGTCTCGTCGCCATTGAGCACCGGCCGGTGTGCGAGAACGGTCGCGTCCTCGTCGTCCAGTGTTAAGCAGGCGACCTTGTGTTCTATGTTATCTCCTTTGGCTGCTGCAGCGACGGCTTCCTTTCCGATGAAGTCGGTGTCGAGATCGACAGCCCACCCGAGCCCAGCCTCGTAGGGATTGTGCTCAGTATGGAGATCTTGGCCCCAGAGCCTGAATCCTTTCTCGATTCGCAGAGCGTTGAGTGCTCCGTTTCCGTAGGGCCGTATGTCGTATTCTTCTCCAGCTTCCATAATGTGTTCCCAGAGTTGCTCGCCGTACTCGGACGGTGTGTAGAATTCCCATCCGAGTTCTCCTGCGTAGGACACCCGAAGCGCCGTGACAGGCACGTTCTTCACGAAGAACTGCTGGCTCGTAAAGAAGGGGAACGCATCGTCTGAGAGATCAACGTCGGTCACCTTCGAGAGAACCTTCCGGGCATTCGGACCGGTACAGACCATCGCAGCGAGGCTCGAGGTGACGTCGTTAACAACCACATCACTCGGTGCCTGCTCACGAACCCATGCGAGATGATTGTTCCCGACCTCACGACCCGTTGTCAACACGAGGTATCGATCTTCACCAGTTCTTGTGACAGTGATGTCCGCTCGGACACCTCCTCCCTCGTTGCACATCAGGGTGTAACGAACATCGCCCACGTCAAGATCCATGTTGTTCGTACAGAGATACTGGATAAACTCACCAGCATCACTACCGATGACCTCCATCTTGTTGAACGAGGTCATGTCATGAAGACCGACGTTGTTACGGACGTTTAGTATCTCTGCACCCTCTATAGGTGACCAATATTTGGCTTCCCAGCCTTCACGTTCCGGTATCTTGTCGCCGTACTCAGCTAGGAGGTCTGCATTAGACTCGAACCACTGTGGTTCCTCCCAGCCAGCCTCAGCCCACAGTTCGGCACCGAGTTCCTTGTGACTGTGGTACATCGGCGTCCGCCGGATATCGCGCTGGTGCTCCGTCCATACCCACTTTGGATGGACGATGTTGTAGACGATACGGTACTCTTCACCCCCGATATCGCGGGCGAAGTCCCAGCTTCCTTCGTGGTCATCGAATCGGTTAACGTCTGCGTGTGCAAGGTCAATCCGCTCGTTCTCCAGCCTTGGAACACCATTCTCCATCCACTCGGCGAGGGCTTTCCCAGCACCACCGGCATGAGTAACCCAGATGCCCGCTGCCGTCCAGAGACCGTCGTACTCCTGAATAGGCCCCATCACGGGGAGACCATTCGGCGTCTCGGAGAACATCCCGTTGTATTTGTGTTCGAGTTCTGCTCCTTTGGTGGCCGGCAAGAGCTCATCACTGGCCTGTCGCGGAGCTTTGTCCGGTCGGTCCGGATGAGTCGCGTTATCCATGTGATAGTCTGTGAACTCGTGAACAGACCCTTGTTCACCATCTGGGTTGTTGCCGCCAAGATCCTTCGGATTAGGGACGATTGGTTCGTGGTTGTACGATCCGATCCCGTATGCGTCCCCATGGGTTCGGAAGTATAGTGCGTTGTCTTGATCGCGAAGAATCGGTCGGTCAGGACCGACAAGCAGGCGCTTTGCTTTCTCACCGGAGACATTCCGGTAATTCTCGAACAGCGGATGGTTGGTGATATCAGTCGCGTTGTCAGCTAGCTCATCGAGCGACTCGGTAACTGTGTACTGGTGTTCAACTGGTGTGATAGGAAGGTGAACGCCGAGCTTCTCGCCTAACTGCCGCACCCAAATATTCGTCGCGATAACGACTTCGTTACAGTCGATTGTTCCGCTTTCAGTAATGACCGATTGGACTCCATTGTGGTCCATTTCAACGTCTTCGGTTCGCGTGTGTGGAACAAACTGGGCGCCATTCTCCATCGCCTCACGGGCTAAGGCGTCACAGGCAACGACACCGGAAACTTGGCCGTCGGTCGGTGAGTAATATCCACCTTTGATTTGGTCGCCATCAACCAGCGGGAGTTTCTCTTCTACTTCTTCCGGCGTAAGTATCTCAGGGTTTGGAACCCCCCAAGATTTGGCCCACTCGACGCGCCGTTGCAGATAATCCATCCGTTCGTCGGTTCGTGCGACTTCGATGCCACCAACTTCATTGTATGCTTGTTCACCATCCTGCCCTTCTAAGTCCGAGTACAATCCTCGGCTATACCGTGCGAACTTGCTGAGGATTTTCGGCTCGTCAGTCTGAAACATGATCCCTGGCGCGTGGGTCGAAGACCCACCAGTGGTCGGCATCGGTCCCTGGTCGACCACTACAACGTCATCTCGGCCGAGTTCAGTCAGTTGATATGCAAGGTTACAACCGACGATTCCAGCACCGACAATGACAGTGTCTGCCTCTGCCGGTAGGTTGGCATTTGTGCTCATAAGCGACGTAACCATTTTACGTACAGCACCAAATATAGCTGCCGGTAATCGTAATATATACTACTAATAACACACTGAACTTTTCACCATGGATGTACGATATGCTTGGAAAGCTACCTCCATATTGTAACGTGAACGGGAAGCAATCGTGGTCCACTGAAAGCACGCATTAATTTCTCTTTGAAGCGCAACCAAAACGAAGTGAGCGAGTAGAGTCGTTTACTCGTAGATTGGATACTCTTGGGTCAGATAATCGATTTCACGGCTAATATTGGATGCTAACTCCTCGTCGTCAGGGTTGTCGAGGAGGTCGGCGATATAGTTCGCCACGTCTTTGATTTCAGATTCTGTGAAACCACGAGTTGTGACTGCCGGTGTCCCAATGCGGATGCCACTCGTGACGAATGGTGACCGACTTTCGCCCGGAACCGTGTTTTTGTTGAGGGTGATTCCAACCGACTCTAAGCGCTCTTCAGCGTCTTTTCCAGTTACGTCGGGGTGTGAGTCTCTAAGGTCCACTAGCAATAGGTGTTTATCTGTTCCTCCGCTCACCACTGAGAGACCCCGATTCTGAAGCGTCTCTGCGAGACATTTGGCGTTGGCGACCGTCTGTTTAGCATATTCCGTGAAATCCGGTTGCAATGCCTCTTTGAAGCCAACGGCCTTGCCGGCGATATTGTGCATAAGCGGTCCTCCCTGACCACCAGGGAAGATTGCTTTATCAATTGTTTCGGCGTATTCTTCACTCGTCAAAATCATCCCTCCTCTTCCTGCTCGGATGGTTTTGTGGGTGGACCCGGTGACAAAGTCGGCGACACCGACCGGGTTGGTATGGATATCAGCAGCCACCAGACCAGTAATGTGTGCGATATCAGCTAGGTGATACGCATCGACGGAGGCAGCAACACGACTGATTCTCTCGAAATCGAACTCACGAGGATACGCTGACGAACCACTAACAATCAGGTCTGGATCGAACTCGTGAGCAACCGACTCAAGTTCATTGTAGTCGATGTACCCGGTCTCTGGGTCGACGCCGTACTGCTCAACCTCATAGAACTGCCCAGAGAAATTGACGTGGTGTCCGTGCGAGAGGTGGCCGCCATGATTCAGATTTAGCGAGAGAATTTTGTCGCCAGGGTTTAATACGGCGAAATAGACCCCCATGTTTGCTTGTGTCCCACTGTGTGGTTGGACATTAGCATGTTCGGCATCGTACAGTTGCTTTGCCCGATCAATGGCAGCCTGCTCAATTGTATCCATGTGCTCACAGCCACCGTAGTACCGCGAATTTGGATACCCCTCTGCATATTTGTTGGTGAGAACACTTCCTTGTGCTTCGAGAACTTCCTCTGAGACATGGTTCTCTGATGCGATCATCTCTAGGTTGTTTTCTTGTCGATTTTCCTCAGCAGCAATTGCGTTCGCTACAACTGCGTCTGTTTCAGCAAGGTTGCTGTCCAGCATACAAATCTCAATTGGGTGCAGTCTGATAATAGTTCGCATGTCTGATGGCCGTCCACATACCACCAAGTGGCACGTGACCATACCAACCTTTTTGAAGATAGCAATCAGTCCTCTAAATGATGGTTCGAACGATATCGACCAATGAAGCACCAGCAGCAGTAGGTGCGTACAGTCAGGCAACGACCGACAACAACTTGGTCTTCACAGCGGGGCAGATCCCGCTAACTACGGACGGTGTGTTAAAGTCTGACGCCCCAATTGAGGTCCAAACAGAGCTTGTCATGGAGAACATTCAGGCGGTGCTTGCTGCCGAAGGGCTGTCAATGAGTGACGTCCTCAAGACAACAGTGTTACTCGATGATATCGACGACTTTGACGCGATGAATGAAATGTACTCATCTTACTTCGGTGAGAGTCCGCCCGCCCGAAGCGCATTCGAAGCCGAGAGGCTTCCAAAAGGCGTCGGAATCGAGATTGAAGCAATTGCTGAGAAGAAGTAAACAACCACCAGACAGTAGGAGTATCCAGTAACGTTAGCTATTTTTCTGTATCTCATAGCCCGCGTCGCGAACCGACTCCATAATGCGGTCCGTCTGGTTCGGACCGCTCGTCTCTATTTTAAAGTCGAGATAAGCTTCTCCGACACACAAGTCCTCCACCGATCGGACGTGGCGCACATCTCGAATGTTTGCGCCGTGGTTAGCAATCACATTCGAAATATTCTCCATTTTGCCTGGTTCGTCGATGATATGCACTCGAAGTTGAACCAGTTGATTTCGGTATGTGAGGCCGTGTGTCAGTACTGTCTGTAGATCGGTCATACTAAGATTTCCTCCACTGAGTATCGGTACTACTGTCTCACCTGCCACATCAAGGTCGTTACTGCGTATCGCGGCGATAGACGTGGCCCCGGCACCTTCTACCATCTGCTTTGTGCGCTCTAACATGAATAGGATACTCTCGGCAACCTGGGTATCATTAACAGTAATGACCTCGTCAACGTACTTATCAATCTGATTGTACGTCAATTCCGAAATCCCTCCTGTTGCAATCCCATCTGCGATTGTCTGTACGTCCTCGATCGTCTGGGGACCACCTTTTTGAAGGCTTTGAGGCACTGTGGCTGCACCAGTCACTTGGACACCGACGATGCGTGTCTCTGGTGAGAGTTCGCCAATTGCAGTCGCAACTCCGGCGATGAGCCACCACCTCCGATGGGAATCACGACTGTATCGACATCAGGCACCTGCTCAAAGATTTCTAGTCCTATTGTACCTTGTCCTGCCACAATTTCAGGGTCATCATACGCGTGTACAAACAGCGAGTCATTCCCGGTGACTGACTTGGCGTGACTCATCGCTTTCTGGAATGTATGACCATGGAGTTCCACACTGGCTCCGTAGCCAGCGGTTGCATCAATCTTTGTCTGGGGTGCATTCTTTGGCATTACAATCGTTGCATCGAACCCTGTCTTTGTCGCAGCGAGCGCAACACCCTGTGCATGATTGCCCGCACTAGCAGCCACTACCTGTGTTGCTGAACAGCCCTGTTCAACCGCGTTCTTGAGCTTATTGTACGCTCCTCTAGTTTTGAACGACCCTGTTCGTTGTAGATGTTCCATCTTCAACCGGACCACTGCGTCTGTCTCAGCTTCCAGGGAACGGCTTGTTTCGGTGGGTGTTTGACGGACCACTGACTCGTCGTCGAGGTTCGATTCTGCCTTCCGAATCTCCGATAGTGATACACTCATAGCTCTAACTGTTAGCTAGGCTGGTGACCAACCTTGCTTGGTTGATAATCTCTGTCGCTCCTCATATATCTGTGGGTAATGCCTTCTCCACTTCGATTCGATATTTGTGTTCAAGAGACAGGGAATGACGCTCCCCGATAAGTAGATCGACTGCCAATTCAATTACTACCATACTGGAATGCTTTCTAAAGCCCACCATTTCACAGATGTCGCCAACGACACCCTTCTAAGCACCTCATTTCTTTTCACCTCTGCCGTTCTATCTGTTGATTAGGTCAGTGGCCGTCCGTTTGTACTTTGTTACGAGTACCTCTGGAGCTTAGTTGACGGGTTGATCCACTATCTCCCATCATGGCGGTAGCATAACCCATTCAACATCTTTGTAGGATCTCATCAGCCATGTAATCTCCAATCGAAATTGAAGAGGTGATTCCGGGCAATACCATGAGTATATGCGCGGAGCGTTCACCGTACTCAAACACGGGGTCTTTGATTTGTTTTCCATTGTCATCAATCAGGTAGTTGATGATGCCGACATAACTCTCAACCAGATCATCTTCAGTGACTTCTGGGAGAAGGCGCTGGCATTCAGAGACGAATTTAGACTTACTGTATACCATATTCACGTTGTCCCATGCGGACCTCATTGCCTCCTTAGAGCCCATGAATTTCCAGAAGTTGCTCGAAGACATCGTTTCCACAATCTTCTCGAAATTGACTTCGGTTTTCCCATATGCTTCCGGACCGAGGGCAATCATCCCAGTGGGACCGATGATTACTTTGTTATCTGGGCGTCGAGTGAAGTGAATTCCAACGTCTTCGATACGATCAGGTCTTGGAGTGGGGTACACGTCTGTCTTAATCAGATCACGTTTGTCCGGTTTGAGTTCATAATACTGACCTCGTAACGGGAGTGCCTGATACTGGTTTCCAATCACACCCATCTCTCGAGCGAGTTTAGCAGCATGAGCTCCAGTCGTATTCACTAGATAGCTGGACTCAATAACTCCCTTGTCGGTCTCAATCTTTATCAAATCCGATTCATTATCGATCTCGTTCACGTTATAGCCCAGGAAGAAATCAACGCCATTCCCCATCGCTTCACTGGCTAAACTATGGACGATCGGCGTAGAGTCAACAGCCCCGGACTCTGGGGCAAAGAGCGCCGCTTGTCCATCGATGTGGGGTTCTTTTTCGGCGAGCTCACTTCCTGTGAGGAGTTGTTTTTCGATGCCGTGCTGCGTCTTTCTATCCCTTATCTCTTCGAGGCGTCTCTCCTCTTCGTCGTTCTTCGCAACAACCAGTAAGCCGTAATCCTTGTAATGGATATTATTTTGACGGCAGTACTCTTGGATATCTCTCAACCCTTTTTCTGCGAAATGACCCATACGTGGGTTTTCTTCAAAGTCAAGGACAATGCCTGGCGTGAGAACTCCAGAGTTCCGGCCACTTTGATGAGAGCCAACATGGTACTCTTTTTCGATTACACAAATCGATTTGTCAGATTTTTCTGACAAATGTTTGGCAACCGAACAGCCGTAGATGCCTCCACCAACGATGGCTATGTCATAGCGAGCCATACACAATGTTATGAACAAGTGCATATATTTGTTTTGATTTTTAGCGTGAATTCTTGGGGTTATAATTTAACGCAGACACTGATTTCTTTTCCCAGCGAGCGACGCAAGCTTCCGGGAAAATAGCACAGGCCGAACATCTACAAAAAGCAACGGCGGGAAGTAAGAGAACATCGTGCCGATCTCCGACGGAATGTCATGAGTCGATATATAAGACCTTGGAGTACACGGTGTGTGAAGTTAGACAGACAAGTACGAACGCCAGCCCTGTGGCTTCACTACCGACCGGAGTAGAACGCAGCGTCCAACAGCCTTTCACTCTCACGGCACGACACAAGTAGGCGAAGGCTGGTCGAGCCCACAGCCTCAGATACATCTCGCATACGAGCTAGAACCTTGCTCTCATTGATGACATGGAGGTTGCGTCCTCTGTAGGAACTACATCAATTCTCACGCAGTGCGTGTTTTACGAGCAGGATGTCCCGAAGCGACATCAGTCGTGGAATAAGATGGATAGTTCACAAGGTAGCTAACTAGTGCACCCATTCGTGCCTTGGGTCAGCGCCGATATTGCCGCTTCAAGCGTGATTTGTTGGGTACAGGCGTTGGTTAGTCATTTGCGTTCACTTCTCTATTTGAAGTGGAACTAATACTTAGCACACCGTTTTCATGAGATAGGTAGCCAACGACGATCATGGTGGCCACAGTTGTCATCAGCGAGAAAATCGGGAAGTAATCAGGGAAGAGTAGTTTGTTTGCCACCGTACTCATGATTCCGATGAGAATCGTCGCGAATACAGCCTCACTTGTGGTTTTATCCCACCAGAGAGTAGCCACAAGTGGGATTCCGAAGGCTGCAGCGAGGCCCATGTATGCGAACTGAATGACCGCGAAGATGGTCGATGAATTCACATATGCAAGGGTTACACCGACAGCGGCAACGACAGTGACTACAACTCGGCCTAGGTAAATTAGCGTCTTCTCACTGACTCCTGGGTTGAGAACGTTCCTGTAGTAGCTTGTGAAGTCAGCTGAAACAACGAGCATCATTGAATCTGTCGTTGACAGAATCACTCCCAGAATCCCAGCAACAAGGATCCCTCCAATCACATCGGGGAACATGCCTTGCATAGCTACTAATCCGACCGTTTCTGGGTTACTCACATCTCCAAAGATAATCCGACCAGCAACTCCGATGAAGAGAGGTCCAATGAATGAAATGGTCATCCACGTTACTGCAGTCACTGATGCAGCGCTAATATTCCGCTCAGAATTGATTGCTTGCAAACGCATCAATCCGTGGGGCTGACCGAGAAGCCCGAGTGCAAATCCATACCACGTGAGTGCAAATAGGAGGAACTCGGACAGACCAAGACCAGGATTAGCGGAAACTAACGTCGGGTCGATCGCTTGGGCCTTAGTGATAAACGCAGAGAAGCCACCGATATGCATAATCATGATAATTGGTAAAACCACGACTGCCACGATGGCAAGCAAACCTTGAACGAAGTCAGTCCAAACTGACGCATCAAATCCTCCTAACAAGACGTACGCTAACACCAGTGCTCCACCGATCACGATACCAATATTGTAGTTGACTCCGTATAATGTATTCACTGTCTCTCCAACTGCAATAATTTGGGCACCGATGTATACGGTCATGAATATTGCAATTGCGAGGACACCCATAGTTCGAATCCAGCTGCTTAATCGGTCATGCTGGAAGTACAGTGACAGGTGGTCTAGAACCGTTTGGCTATCCAATTCTTCCGACTGCCGTCGGAATTTAGACCCGATAAATCGGTACACGAAGAGGTGCACAAACGTAATTGGAACTGCGTACCATAATCCAGACAGCCCAGTCGTATACCCGACTCCAACCCACGCCAACAGAACGAACCCACTTTGGAGTGAGGACGCATCTGAAATTGCAATCTGTGCCACTCCTACATTCCGACCACCTAGCATGAAGTCGGAGATTCGTTCCGTTTCACTAGTGACATAGAAGTATACCCCGATGCCGAGGAGTCCAACTATGTACACTGAAACTACGAGAAGCGAGATCGAGACCATTATCTGTACCCCCACACAGCGATGTAACCGTTTTCGCGGCGTTTATCGATTAAGTACAGGGCGAGTGCTGCAACCGGCACCATACAAGTTAGTGCCAGTAGGAGTAGCATAGGAACTACTCCTGAGGAGCTGATTGGGAGTTGCATGAACACGCCGTATACCCCCACTGGTAACAACCACGCCAGTATGTTTACTCCCAATACTCTCCATGGAAATTCGTTCTCGAGGTCAACCGAGTGGCTATCATGTGTCACGGCATATCTACGCATGATGTTTTGGTATATATATCTAATGATTACTCTACTATCTGTTCTACCTGAATTGATTCCACACCTCTAACTAGAGCCTCACTGATCTGTTAGCGCGTAAAGTTTGGCGTGCCAGTGTCTTTCACGTGTAGTTGCAATGATTCACAGTTTTGACGTGGCATCTACCGGCGTCCCTATGGTGCATCGTTATAGCATCTCGACCGCAACCTCAACGATTCAGGATTTATAGCTGTATGAAGTTGGGAGCAAGATCCGAAATTTCGTATCATGCAGACGCATGTGCGAAGACAAGAGAGTAACCGATAATATCGCGGTGTTTTCCATTTCAGAAGTTTTTATAAGTGGTTTGGATTCGTGTCTTCTTGTAGATTGATGTGAGGTGTGTTAATTTTGCACAGGTGCGGGTTGTGAAGTAAATCGTCTTTTATGAATGATAACGTCCCTTCACACGGGACTTACAGAATTACTCTTGTAATGCCCGCCGGAAGTAGTGTTACACTATTAGTTTTGTAAAGACGTATCTAACACTGATCTGGCAGCAACCTCTGACATTCTCCTAACATCGTTCTATAATTTCTATATTCAAAGTATTCATATCTCTTTGTTGCGTTTGATTTGTCAATTTCTGCAACTGCTTTTAGGTAAACAGAGGCTCTGATCGACTCGGTTCATCGGTAACACTACTGTGAAATGCGCCACAGGGAAGTCTTGATGTCAAGATGCTCTATGAAGTAACCACCGACAGCAACCACCCACCTTTCAGCTGATTCATTAGATGATATTATTTGTTGGATGGTAACAAACTCCATGCTCCGAAAGTATAAAGTTGGTATGCATGTTCTCCTGTAACATGGCGGCTACAAATACGTCACTCGAAGAGCTAGGATCGCACGAAGACGCAATTAATGACATCGTTGAAGAACTCGATTTTGAGGCTTGGATCGATGGAAAGTCGGTAGAGGCGAACAGTAGAAACACATTCAGAACCCTCGACCCAGCTGTGAACAAGCCAATTACCAAGGTCACTCAATGTGGGTCCGCTGAAGTTGATGCTGCAGTTAACGCAGGATGGTCGGTGTTTGAGTCTCAGTGGAAGGAGACGACGCAAACTGAGCGAGCAAAACGTATCTTAGAATGGGTCGATGTTCTACGTGAGCATGAGGATGAGTTAACTCTTCTAGAAGCACTCGATACCGGTAAGCCACTCAGTGATGCGCGCTGGGAAGTACAGGGTGGCATTGATACGTTAGAATATTACGCATCGATCATTCGGACCCACGGAGGGCGCCAAATTCAGGCGAGCACTGATGCGAATATCTACACTCGAAAAGAGCCATATGGCGTTGTTGGACAAATCACTCCATGGAACTTCCCTATGTGGGCATTCGGCTGGAAGATTGGGCCATCACTCGCTGCCGGCAACGTATCTGTCCTAAAGCCATCACGATACGCCCCACTCACCTCAATCCGCGCAGCACAGCTCTCGAAAGACATTCTTCCCGATGGTGTTCTTAATGTCCTCCCTGGAAAGGGAAGTGAAGCCGGTGCAGCGCTTTCCGAACACGATAAAGTTCGAAAAGTCGCGTTCACAGGGAGTGTAAAAATAGGCAAGATTGCGATGAAAGCTGCGGCAGATCATATTGCTCCCGTGTCGCTAGAGCTTGGTGGAAAGTCTCCATTTATTGTATTTCCTGATGCCGATCTCGACACAGTCATCTCTTCACTCAGTACCGGCATCTTCTACAGCACCGGTGAGGTATGCGAAGCGGCCTCTCGGGCGATTGTCCACGAGGATATTGTTGAGGAATTCACTGAACGCTTCGTCGAAGAGGCAGAGTCGTACGTAGTTGGTGACCCTCTTGACTCTGACACTACGATGGGTCCACTGACAAACAAAGAACAATTCGAGTCGATGAAAAAATATTGTGAAATCGGTCAGAAGGAAGGTGCAACGCTGCTCACTGGTGGTGAACCCTACGAGACCGACCTCGATGGCTGGTTTTGGAAACCAACTGTGTTCACAGATGTAGATAATGACATGCGAATCGCTCAGGAAGAAATCTTCGGTCCCGTTCAGACGATAAACACATTCAGTATCTATGACGAAGCAATTGAAATTGCTAATGATAGTCGGTACGGCCTTGCGGCTGGCGTCGGTACCGAGAATAGTTCTATCGCGCAGAACGCAATTAAAGACCTTGATGCAGGTAGTGTCTGGATCAACGGTTACGGTCCAATACTTCCTGAAACGCCTTTTGGTGGCTTCAAAGACTCCGGGTTTGGGAACGACCTCGGTGAGGAGGCGCTTGAACACTATTCCCGAACAAAAACGGTCGGCATCAACTTTGATGAGCCTCAGATATAGATCAAATCATCGTTGACGTCGAGATCGAATGCTGATAGTACAGTCTACAGGCTTCTTTTTGTGAACCAATCGTCAGCACGTGGCTCATATCTGTCGTCGCCTATCGAAGGGGTGATGCAAATAATAGGATAACACGTACTTATTTATGATATGGAGATCATTTTTGTAACGACTATGGAGAATCTGACCCATGGGGTATACCCAGCGATAGTGACGCCATTCGACGAGAATGACAACGTGGACTACGAAGCATTTGCTGAGAATATTGCTCGCCTCGAAAAAGCAGGGGTGGATGGAATCGTTCCTTGCGGTTCTACCGGTGAACGTCCGACTATTGGCCTGGAAGAGCACAAACGCATTATCGAATTTGTCTCTGAAGAGGCATCTACACCAGTCATTGCAGGTGCTGGCTCCCCATCTACTAAGGAAACTATCGAACTTACTCAACACGCTGAAGATGTCGGTGCTGATGGGGCGCTTGTCATCGGACCGTACTACAGCTCACCCAGCGACCAAGGCCTGATTAAACATCATCGAGAGGTCGCGAATGCAACAGACCTCCCGTTACTCCTGTATAATCATCCGGATGGGATGGGATTCAGTCTGTCACCCGAGGTCATTGTCGAACTCTCGGAACACCCGAATATTGTCGGAATAAAAGAATCTGCAGGAGATATGCAGTTGGTCAATGAGCTCTGCAATCGGACTATCGATACTGAGTTTGATGTTATGACTGGATGGGACTCGCTGTTACTCCCCGCTGTCAGCGTTGGGTGCACTGGAATTATCGGGCTGGGATCGAACATTTTCCCTGAAGATGTCAAATCAATCCTAGAAAACGCGAAAGAAGAGAATTATTCTGAAGCATTCGAAAAGCATCATAAGATAGTAGCCTCGAACGGGAATTAATGACCGAACACCCATCGATAACTGTGAAATACATGATGAGTTTGCTTGGATTCCTCGAACCTCATGTCCGCAAACCCCAATATCCACTAAATGATGAGCAAAAGACAGTAATTCAAGAAGCTCTACAAGCATATCAATCAAAATAGACTTGTTGGCTCCGTAGTTTTGACTGTGGTGGCTAGTTTTCTTCAATCGTTTGCAGTTTGCTGGAACCAGCGAGTCTGAACGACACCCCAGAACCGTCGGGGTTTGTAGATTACTGACGGCGTCGTGCTGTTTCGACCGTTCGGAGGGTTGCTGCGTTTTCTGTACATCATGAACTCGAACGGTGTTTGCACCACGTTCTACAGCCATAGAATCGACGCATGGCTTCTGCCTTGGGTGTTCCAACTGTGCTACGCGAAGCTGCCTGTGTAGTCTATCGACAAGCGCATTCCGCGGATTTAGTTCGGGGCTGGGCAACGGAAGCGATCGCACCAAGCTGTCTCTATATCGCCTGTCGTCGAGATAAGATTCCACGGAGTCTTAATGAAATAGCTGATGTTTCACGTGTTCCCTATGAGCGGATTGCTCGTGCCTATCTTCACCTCTCTAGAGAACTCAATCTCAAGATGATTCCCATCGATCCAATGCAGTACATTCCTCGGTTCGTTTCGGAACTAAACGCGGGTGAAGATGTACGAGAACAAGCGTGTGAAATCATCGAAATTGCTGGCGAGGAAGGCCATCACTCGGGGAAATCGCCAACTGGAATCGTGCTGGGGCGCTGTATGTGGCAGGGGTTCTCTGTAACGAGAAACGAACACAGGATGAAATCGCACAGGTGACACAGGTCACAAAAAGATTAATTTGGAACAGATATCGAGAGCACGTTGAGATGCTGAAAGCGCATGGTGTAGGTCCGATCCGAAGAACTCGGTTACGCGAGTTTGATTGCTAATTCATTCACGAGAGAGGATACGAGTCTGAGCGAAGAACAAGGGGCTGTAATTGCGTCAACAGACACCGATCTATAGTTGCTTGCTCCCACATACTATAGGATGACTCGTGTAAGTGTTGTCGGATGCGGAAACATGGGAGGCACCTTACTTCGAGGCCTGTCTGCAACAGGGCGATACACACTAACAGTATGTGACCTAGATCCGGACGCACGTGAAGCTGTTTCGGCGTACAGTACGGAAACGACGTCAAATCTCGACGTTGCGTCAGACTCAGAGGTTGTTATCGTCGCAGTCATGCCCGATATTATTGATGGCCTCCTTAGAGATCTTGACTTGTCGTCAGACCAAACGCTGGTAACTATCGCAGCAGGTGTGTCAACAGACGCTATCAGAAAACACACGGATTCAACGGTCGTTCGAGTGATGCCGAACTTGGCTGCAGAGAACTGTAACATGGCGGCAGCCGTAACTGAAGAGACAGTTACTGACGATGTGAGAGCTCTTCTCAATGACGTCGGCAAGTACATCGAGATTGATGAGTCGCGAATGGATATTGCAACTGCCGTCAATGGAAGCGGCCCAGCGTTCGTTTTCTATCTCTTGGATGCGATGAAAGAAGCCGGTGTTGAAGATGGCCTTAACAAGGCCCGAACGCTTGCGGCACAGACATTCAAGGTGGCTGCCGAGACGGTGTTGCAGTCGGAGCAGCCAATCCACGAATTAATCGATGCAGTCTGTTCGCCGAAAGGGACAACAATCGAAGGGATGAACTCGTTGTGGGAAAGTAACGCAGACGAAGCGGTGGTTAACGCAGTACTGGCAGCTGAACGTCGGTCACAGGAGTTAGCACACGATTACAATGCTGAGTAAGGGATTAGAGGATATAGAAATTGAACAGGCGCGACAACTCGCAGCCGATGCTGGTCGCGTGATTGTAAAGGCAGGAACAAACTCGCTCACCGACGAGCAGTCGAACCTCGACGACCGAAAACTCGACAAGCTTGTTGACGATATTGTCAGTCTCCGCAATCGAAATAAAAATGTAATCCTCGTCTCGTCAGGTGCAATCGGTGCTGGAAAGGGGCGAGTTGGATATTCCGAAGCGAACGTTGAACAGGCTCAAGCTCTGTCGACCGTCGGGCAGAGCTATCTCATGCAACGGTACACAGAGAGCTTCGAGCGCTACGACCAGAAAATTGCCCAGTTGCTGTTGACCCAGCATGATCTCGAAAAAACCGAACGCTTTACCAATGTCCGCAATACCATCGAGACGCTCTTCGAGTGGGACATCGTTCCAATCATCAACGAGAATGACGCTGTCGCGACTGAAGAGATTCAAATCGGCGACAACGACATGCTCTCGTCGTCAGTCGCAATCGATATCAACGTCGACTTGTTAGTCACGTTGACTGACGTCGGAGGCGTCTATACTGGCAACCCGAAGGAGGACTCTACGGCAGAGCGGATTGAAGCCGTCGGTCAGAACTACGACGAAGTGCAGACGATTACCGATGAGACTTCAACGAACCAGTTCGGTGGTATTCAGACGAAAGTTCAGGGTGCACGTGATGTAAGCGAACACGGAATCCCAGCAATCATCGCAAAGTCCACCGAGGAGAGCGTCCTCGAAAAAATCGCCGCTGGCGAACCGGTTGGTACTGTATTTGTTCCAGTAAACGGAGTCACTCAATGACTGATAAAATAGCAGAAGTCATAGTACAAGAGGCTTAGCAGCTGCACTTGAGCTTGTGAAACTCTCTGACGATGAGCGATGCCACAGTTAATGTCGATCGCCGACGCAATCGACACCCATCAAGAGGAGATTCTCAAGGCGAACGAGAAAGACGTCACGGCAGGGCAACAACTGCTCGCATAGGGAGAGTACAGCCAAGCCCTCGTCGACCGTCTGAAGCTCTCCGAACCGAAACTGGAGAGTATTTCGGAGGTGGTCAGGAGTGTCGCCAACCAAGAGGATCCGCTTGAAAAGACTTGGCCGCGCGGGGCTTGGTAAAGGTCTTGAGCTATACAAGGTCGCCGTCCCGATCGGCGTCGTCGGGGCGGTTTTCGAGTCTCGACCTGATGCGCTGGTCCACATCGCAGCACTCAGTCTCAAATCCGGGAACGCTGTCATTCTAAAAGATGGCAGCGAAGCGAGCCATTCGAACCGGGGGCACTGTCTAGTTAAGCCAGTTTGAGAAATGAGCAGGTCGTTGAGTGTGTTTGGGATGAAGCTCGCAGACCTGCTTAGCGAGTGCTTTGCGACCGGTTTAGAAGAAACTTGGGAGCGTGAGCGGACAGCGACGCCCGTTAGGGCGTTCGCTGTCCAGCTTCACGCGACCGGGTGTTCGCTCAGAGAAACAAAACAGATTCTTCGATATCTCGGCGTTGAACGCTCTCATCAAGCTGTTTGGCAGTGGGTACATCGACTAGCTGACAGCGGTCACAACCCGCCTGAGGCAACGCCGAAGCGGGTTGCGGTCGACGAGACCGCTGTCAAAATCAATGGCGAGTGGTCTTGGTTGTACACTGCAATAGAAATCGAGGCAAAGCTGATTCTTGACGTCGAGTTGTTTGGACGACATGGTGCCGATCCAGCTGCTTCGTTTCTCCATCGACTCTCGGAGAAACACGATTGCTCAGACGCTGTGTTTCTCGTTGATGGCTACGGCTATCAGACTGCACTCTCTCGATTAGGATTGAGCGGTCAGCTTGACTATGTCGAGCGAAATCTCATCGAGAAATGGTTTCACACCCTCAAAATGCGAGTCGACCGCTTCCATAATTCGTGGGTGGGCAGTCACGGAAGCGTCCGCGATTTGTTTATACAATTTGTGCAATACTACAATTTTCAGAGACCGTATCAAGCGCTCGATGGGCGAACACCGGTTGAGGAGGTCACTAACTAGACAGTGCCCAATGTAGATGTCTGTCGCTGTGTCGGAAATATCGAGAAGAGAGAGCAGTTCCCGTAGCGTGGATTCGCTCATCTGGCTCATATCGATGTGTACTCAATAAGTATCTCATCTCTACCGTGGAAAATCCATTGGTGATCCTTTCAAAAATATTTTTCACAGAGAACCATCACACACAGTCATGAACAAAGGACACGGTTCGCAGGGCCGTTACGGCGACCATTCAATCGGGAGAAGACCGCCACAGGAGAGACCAGGCGTCTGAGATGTTTATGAGAGCGTTCGAGAGCCGATTGCCTGGTCCATCGGTGCAATTCGCGAGTACATTGCTTTCATTCGGAATACTGGGCTTCGTTAACGGGGCATGGCAGATCTCACTCTCAGAATTACAAGTAATCCTCAACCTCTCACCGGGAGCAGTAGGTGTACTACTCACTGGTGGAACACTCGTCGCCCTTCCAAGCATGATCATCGCGGGGCGACTAAGCGACCGATTTGGACCTCAGGCAATAGTCGCTGGAACGGGTGTCTTACTCGCTTTTGGACTTGCTGGAGTTGCGTCAATCAGAACGTATCTGGTTTTACTTCCCTTCTTCGGGGTCTTTTTGGCAAGTAGTGGAAGCTTCGACGTGGGGATGAATTCGGCAGCGATTACTGTCGAACAGCAGTCGGGAGGATCAATCATGTCGTACTTTCATGCCGCATACAGCGGTGCTGCTGCAATCGGCGCGCTCGTCGCCGGGGTAATGTTGGGTGCTGGACTTTCTCTTTCGATGGTCTACCTCTGCCTTGCTGGTCTCACCCTCATATTCGTTGGTGGGTTAGTGACCAGACTCAGCTACCCCGCGCAAAGTACCACAGAGGAGGTGTCGGATGGCGATGCGTCGGTTCGTTCTCTCTTCTTCGAACCAATCATTCTATTGGTCGCAGTCATCGTTTCCTTAGCATTCTTCGCGGAAGGAGCAATGGAGAATTGGGCAGCGATCTATCTTCGAACCGTACTCGACGCACCGGTGTCGGTGGGGTCGTTTGGCGTTGTTGGATTCCACACGGCAATGACAGTCGGACGAATCAACGGTGCATGGGCAGCCAGAGCATTCGCACCTCGGACGCTTCTTTTCGCATCAGGAGTCATTGGTGCCGTGGGAATGGCAGTAGCACTTCTGACGTCGGTCCTTCCGCTCGTGGTAATTGGCTTTGCATTAGTTGGGCTCTCAATGGCTATTGTTGCACCACTTGGGTTTTCGATTGCAGGGGACCTCGCTCCTAATCGGTCAGGTGAGGCGAGCTCGGTCGTCACGTTTGTCGGCTACGGGGCTTTCCTGGTTGGTCCGGTAATCATTGGAGGTGTTGCAGAGATCACAACCCTCGGTATGGCGCTTGCTCTTGTTCTCGTATCCGGAAGTGTGATTTCGGCTCTCAGTACACAGATCCCCGATTCAGAGGAAGTCTAAGAGTAATAGGTGAAAACAAAAGATGGTCAACGGAGAGTTGTACAACTAGTGCTTCCGAACCCGTGGCCGACCGGAAACAGGCAAAGAGAGGAGGCACTACACCGAGACGACCTCGAGTGGCGATGCTCAGATAAGGGAATTATTGCAAAGCCCCTCAGATCGATCGATGTTGGAAGTAACGTAGAGCCCTGCATGGTGGGGCCACAGTTTCGGAGTTTGGGTTCTGTTGCGTGTCTTATTTTCACACTGTTTGAATTTGATTAGGCTCTAATCTTGCGGTTTCGAATCTATAGCGGTGAGAAAGCTTGGAAAGGTTTTCTGAGTGACATAAAAATCAGAATCGACAGACTGCTCCTATTTCATCATTATAATGCTTGAACAGAAGACACGCAACACTTCCATCCTCCGAGGTTGTGTGTGGGGCGGACAGAATATATTTTGTATAGCGCTATATGATATACGCTCATTTTGTTCTCAGAGACCAGAATTTACTAACTGACGTTGTGTATAAACCACTCCTGCATCAGCCAAAGTATTAACTATACTGAAGATTGTCGTAGATCAATGAATATCTACGACTCAAAATCACCCCAACACACGGCAAGCGGGTTACTCCCCGGTGAGCAGGCGTGAATCAGCAGTCTGACTCCCAGGGTTTGGACGCCGAAGATACGGCTTCAGACGACGGACCGAGAGAAAAGCGCTACAAATGGTCTCAGATGAGCCTCGACGAACTCGTCGACGTCTACTGGCAAGACATCGCACCGAAGCGATATCGCGATGGGTTCGACGAGGACCGCGACGTTCCGACCTACGACTGGCTCACCGAACACGGGTACAGTGGCATCGCGTACGCGCTGCGCGAGCATCACGACCTGACACCCACGCAGTTCTTCGTCAAGGTCGTCGGCCTCGAAGACACAGAGTCTGAAGAGTGGGAGTGGAACGTCGACCACGACGCCACTGTCGACGCGCTCGACGCGTATCTCACGTCGATAGAGACCCGTGGTGGACGAGCACAGAGTACCGTCGAGACCCACCGAACTCGGTTGTCGAAGTGGGTTCGGACATACCGGGAGTTGCACGGGACAGATGCGTTGCTCGAACCGCTGTCTGAGTTAGATCACCAGCCGCGAGAAATCGAACGCTGTCTCGCCGTCCTCGACGTGTTCGACGAGGAACTGTCGACAGATAGCTCGAAGCTCGAGTATCTGCACGTCGCCAGAGCGTGGTACGCGTTCGTGAAACGCCGGAAGTACGCGAAGTACAACCCACTCTCTGAGGCTGGTGAGGAGTTCGGGTGGGAAGCAAGCGAGCCGGACCCACAGGCGTTGTCGGCTTCGCAGGTGCGTCGAATCTACGGTGAGGTCGACTCGCCCGAAGCGGAGTTAGTCGTGGTTGCACTCGCTGGGTGGGGATTACGGCCTTCCGAGGTTGCTGCACTGCACGTCGATCAGGTAGTCTTGGATGCTGAGGACCCCCATCTGTCGTTCGGTGATGGAGAGCGGAAGAACGGTCCTGGTGAGGTGACGCTGCTGTACGGTGTGGACATTGTAACTGACCGGATTGATGCGCTCACCGACCAGGAGACGTGGAACGGGTATCTGTTCCCCTCTCGGGCGTCGTCAACGGGGCACGCGTCGGTGAGTACGATACGTCGTCGATTCAAACAGCTTGCTGACAGTGCTGGCGTGGTTGTTGATGGGGATACACCCACGCCGAAGATGGGACGTCGGTTCTGGTACTCGGCGTATCAAGAGGCTGTTGGGGAGGTTCTAGAGGGATTGGAGGGGGTTGCTGAAGACCAGGGGAGTTCGTCGACGGAGGTCGTGCTTCGGAACTACTTGTCTAGGGAGCAAGAGCGGAAGGCCCGGCGAAGGAGGATGTATGAGAAGTTGGAAGCGGCATTTGAAGCCTAAGCCCTCCTCCCTTCGTAAGAACGATTAAATTTGATGTTGATACCGTCTGGAGGTCGTGATCTATGGGTTCGGCTGACGGAAAGAGTCTGCCAAACCCACGCTGTAACAGGCTATAGAATGCACTACACGAATAAACCATATATTGCGAGGTCTATTCTCCAAGAAATCGAGTCCACAGTTTCGAGGATGGTTTTGTTGCGTGTTTTATTTTCACACTGTTTGAGTTTGATTAAGCTCTCTCCCTCTCGTTTTTCGAATAAACCACGCTGAGAAAGCTTGGAAAAGTATCTGAGTGACATAAAACCTGAATCAACAGAGTGCTCCAATGTCACTGTTGTTGTACTTGAACAGAAGGCACGCATCAAATCCACCCTCCGAGGTTGTGTTCTCCGCGAGGTCATTCGTTGCCGAGTTTCGAAAGCCGAGCCTGGATTTCCTCGGCATCCGCCTCAGAGAGCGCCTCAACACCGAACTGGACGAGTAGCGGGTAGAAGTGGCGATTCTTCTTGAACTCGTCCTGCCCCGCCTTGCGGAGCTTCAGCTGGAACTCGAGGTACGTGTCCTCCATCTCGTCGAGGACACCATCGGGAATGTAGATCGTCCGCCCGTTCCACTCGTCCTTAATGTTCGTCTTCGTTTTGCTCGTTTCGTTCGTTTCACTCGTTGAAGCCGGTTCGGTCGTTTCGGTCGATGAACTGGATTCTAGCGTTTCACTCACCTCACTCGTTTCGCTGGAATCAGTCTCGTCGTCCACCTCTTCGTAGTTGCCCTCGATGCCGGAAGCATCGCCCCAGCCGTCGGTCATGCTTCCACCTCCTCTGGGGCAGTCTTCTCAAACGTCTCGTCGAACAGGTCGGAAATCTCGTTGAACAAGTCGCGTGCATCCTCGACACGCTGGTTCTCCTTACCGAAGCCAAAGACGGACACCCCCTCGCCAATCGACTGGGAGAGATCGGTCCGCTTCGGAATCTCGAACACTGGGAGGGAGTACGCCGACTTGATCTCCTCGATGGTGTCGCGGTGCTCGGCGTTCCGCTCGACACGGTTACAGACAATCGCGAGCCGATTGATGTCTCCGTACGCCTGTTCGAGAGAGCTTAGCTGTTTCGCGAAAATCTGGAGGCTGTTGGCGTTGAGCTTCTCGGGAATAACGGGGATGACGACATTGCCGGTCGCGACGAGGGCGTTGTCAGTGAGGACGTTCAGGGATGGCGGCGTGTCGACGATGATGTAGTCGTAGTCCCTCTCGAGTTCGTCGAGAGTCATCTCCAACCGCTCGCGACTCTTCGGCGCCTCAAGCAGCGTCTGGATGTTCTTGTTGTTCGCGAGCTTCTCGCTGGCGGGAAGGATGTCGAATTCCTCGTGCTCGACGATGATGTCGTTCACCGACTCCATCTGATCGAAGTCGAGGACGTCGAACAGCGTCGTACGGTCGGTGTCGTAGTACAGGTCGTTGTATCCGAGCGAGCAGGTGAGCCCTCCGTGGTAGTCGATATCGACCAAGAGGACGTCATAGCCTCGTGCGGCGAGTGCGCCGCCAGTATGAATGACGTCGGTTGTCTTCCCCGCGCCGCCCTTCTGATTCGCCACCGTGATTCGTGCGGTATTGGTGTCGGTCATTTTCTTCGTTTCTCCCGTTGTATTCATTTCGTTCGTTTTGCTCGTTTCGTTCGGTGCGTTCAGTGAGGGTGTTTCATTCGGTGAGAGGATTACTACGGTGTTAAAACCAATTGTTCGTTGCGCTCGTTGAAGCAAACACACTCATTTCTATCAACTCGTTCATTTCATTCGTTTCGTTCGTTCCTTTCATCCTACCGATCGAGTACCGGGAAGCCAGCCCATCCTCAGCCAGTTCGTTCCGCAGAATGCGTTCAACACGTTCGTTCCCCTCATTCTGTTCGTTTTGCTCGTTTCGTTCGTTTTACTCGTTCCAAATCGTTTCGACAGGAATCAGAGCTACCTTTGAGACGAGTGGAGAGATCGTGGCTTCTTGGCCAATCAAGTAAGACTTTTACCGGATTATTGGTAACCACCAGATGTACGAGGTACTCGATGACACGGCGGCGCAGGTCATCCTCGCTATCGAGAGTGGTGACTCTATCCGCCGTGTCGCCCAACACCTCCACACGCCGTACGAGACGGTGAGACAGGCCGTGAACCGTCTCGAAGACGCAGGCTACATCAGTTATGATGATGGCCTCTCCGTCGTCGACGAGCGCGTGAGAGACGCCGCACGCGAGCTCGTGACTGCTAGCGCCGGCGTCAGTCCGCCTTCGATTGAGGAGGCATACGTCATCCCACAGTTCGGTGACCGACCGTACGCGTTTACGCGGATCGACGCCGTCTACGTATGGACCCAGGGTGGCTATCAAGTCGGTCGTGACCCCGATGACTATCCGCTGTTCCTGGCCGTCCACGAGCAAGACGTCGATGCTTGGGAAACGTTTTTCGAGTCCTTCGACCTCCCCACCGCATTCGAACGACAGCCCCGAGACAAGCTGGACGGGCCGCTACAGATCGTCCTTGAGCCACGCTCGTCACTCGACGTCAATCACGTCGAAGGGTACCCAGTGATCCCGAGAGCTGAGACGATCGAGTATATGCGCGAGAACTACGCCCAGTTCCAGTCGGGGCTAGCGATGCTCGACCGGATGTACGAAGACCTTGATCTCGGCGTCGCGTATCGTGAGACGGAACGGGCACAGACATGAGCTTCAACAACCGGAGTGACGCACTCATCGAACTGCTCGAGGAGCTCACGCAATCGGGGCACGAGTACGTCCTTGTCGGCGGCTACGCTGTCTCCGCGTTCAACGCACGCTTCTCCACGGACCTCGACATCGTCGTCGCACCTGATTCCAAGGGTGAATTCGTCGAATTCCTGGAACAGCAGGGCTTCGAGGAAACAGACAGCCACGCCAAGGAATGGTTCTACGACACCGAAGTGATCGAGTACGAAAAGCGGCTCACGCCGCAACAGCCGATCGGCTTCGATCTCCTAGTGAACGGACTCGGGTGTCGCCAAACAGAGGCACAGTGGTCGTTCCTACCTATACGACCACAGCCACCAGCAGGAGGTGAGCGGGGGGACGGTGACGACGACGGCCAGAGTTATCGATGGGGCAGTCCTCGTCGCGGCAAAACTCCACAGCGGCCGTGAAACAGACCTTCGGGACGTCCTGGCAGTGGCAGAAGAGATCGACCTCAACGCTGTCACGCCCCATCTGCGGCGAGGGGACGACAATGCCTACGGGAGCAACTTGAGCGTGGACTGGATATCTTGGAGAGCGACGAACTCAAGCACGGATTTCGGAGTGACTTCGGGGCCTCAGCTGTCTCAGAAGAAACGGTCACCGCTCTCCAAGAGTATCTGTCTGCACAGATTGACCACCTGAGCTGAATCGGTCGGACTCCCTTGACCAGAAGTGAAGATAAGGCCCTTCAGCGGTGCTTGCAGTCAGTCAAAAAATTGGAGGGGTGGTTGTCAGTCGACCGTCGCTAACACACGGACATCCGTAGCTGAGTGTCGTTCTCGTTCAGTACGAGCACCGTGCTCGCGGAGGAGCTCATCAATGCGGTCGGCAAGAACCTCCGCATCCTCCCTATCGACGTGGACGATTAGCGTCGGACGCTCCTCGTCGCTGTTCTCAATCACGAGCGAGACATCCTTGAATTCGTCCGGCTGTCTATACGCCTCGAACTCATCGGCGACCTGGTTGGCCAAGTCGTCGAGTACCTCAATCGGTTCCTTTGTCATAGATTGAATTACGAGCTTGGTAGATTGTGTCATCACGAACGGTGGAGAAGTCGTACTTCCAGAACCACCTCAATAGACTTACTCGAACGGAGCCTTCTCACACCGATGATTTACCGAGAAGAAGGCCGGCTCAGAGAGAACAGTTAGACCGTCCGCGGATCGCTATCAACGATACTCGCGAACGCGACATTCTCCTGAACTTGTTCGATTTCGACGGTTGGCTTGTCGCCGGGTTGAGCGCCGGGAACGATCACGACGTAACCACGTTCGACTTTTGCGATTCCATCGCCCTGATCGCCGACCGTCTCGATGGTCACATCACGTACTTCGCCTTCCTCAACAGGGGATCCGGAGAGAGAATGGCTCGCAGTCTCACGAGAAGGGGCTCTCTGTGACTCCTGTTGTACTGACGATTCCGTCGAGACTGGAGATTCCAGAATCGCTACGCGATACGTTTCGTCAGCTGACAACGCTTCATACTCGATTTCACTCGAGGGAACTTCCACTATGTACGTCCCATCCTGCTCTTTAATTGGAGCACTGAACAGAGAGCGAAGGGAATTGTGAATTTCGACCATTGAGTGTTTAGTGCTCAGTACCTACGAGACAAGTAATTTAAACACTATGTGTTAGCACTAGCTCTCGAAGAGCCGCCTTATTGAGAGGGGTGATATTGTGCCGAGTGCCATCATCGGTGTAGAAAATAGATGCAGTGACCGACCGATCGGGATATTGGTCGGCGACGACATGGTAGTAGATACTGAGCTGTTTCCGGTATTCATCTTCTGCGTGCGTTGTGAGATCGGTTTTGTAGTCGATGATTTCGACACGGTCAGCTGTCACGTGGAGCAAGTCGATGATACCGCCTATCGTTACCTTCTCGCCGTCGACAGTAAGTGGGAGGAACGCATCGATCTCAGCTCTCGTCTCACCATCGAGTGAGTCGAGTAACGCCTTCACGTGCTCCTTGTCAGGGTTATCGCCGGTTTCGACTGCCTCACCGAGAACATACCGTTCCGCAAACTCGTGGACGTCTGACCCGAACTCTATTCCCCGGCCGCCAGTATTCCCTTCGAAGACGGCGTCATCGATGAAGGTGTGCGGTGAGTAGCTCGCCGGGCCATCAGGCTCGGGAATGTCGACCGAATATGGTGAATGCTCGCCGTCGTCCGGATTGAACGCAGACAGATCGGGATCGACATCGTCGACAGCAACGGGGAGTGCATCGAGGAATGAATTCGGGTCAGCGCCACCGGTCAAGACGAGGTGGCTCTCGGCGCGCGTGACAGCCACATAGAGGAGCCGACGTTCCTCATCGTAGTTCTGGGGGAGGCAACGATTGAGAACGTCTGCCTTCCAGTTGTCGTAGACATATGGGACATCGTGTGCCTCCTCTGAGTACACCTTCCGCTGTCGGAGGCCAATCGGGTCGGTGTACGCGATATCGCTCCCGCTCCCGCCGGAAGACGGGAACTTGTTGGCGTTCATATTCGCGAGAATAACGATCGGGTATTCGAGCCCCTTCGTTGCGTGGATCGTCTGGACAGTCACCGCATTCGTCCCAGCCCCGGTGTCGACATCGTGTGTGCTCCCATCAGCAATCGCCTCCTCGATGAATCGGATCAGCTCGCTACGGGTGAACGTCGTCGTCCCGTGAACCGACTGGATAGTGTCGAGAACGACGTCTGCGGTGGGGCCGGAACGGCCGTACTGTTCGAACACGCGCCGGGCGACCCCGCCGAACGTCTCCAGCTCTCGGAGATCCTCTCGGAAGGCGACCATGGCTTCGGGGTACGCCTCACGCTCGATGATCGCCTTCGCCTCGTCGATCGTGTAGCCAGCCTCTTCAAGGACTAGCGCCCACCCGCGTTCGGCATCGCGTTCGAGGATACGCAACCACGCTAACACCAGCTTCGCGGCGTCGGTCCGAAAGACCTCGATCCCACCCTCGTAAGCCATCGGGAGACCGAATTCACTCGCCGTATCGAGCAGATCCCGCCCGAAATCACGGGTTCGCGTCAACACGGCGATGTCGCCGTACTCTGGAGCGCGATATGTGCCGTCGTCGCCTTCGACGGCGTAGGCGTCGTTGTCGACGATCGCGTCGATCTTTTCGAGAATGGCCTCGTGTTCGTCCTCACTCGTGAGCGCCTCGATGTAACTATCGTCTCGGTCTGTATCGGCGGTCAGTGGTGTTACCTGCTCGGAGATAGCCTCCGCATCCAGCGATTCGTTCTTTGTCGCACGGGCAGTCAGCGCGTGGGTAGAGAAGTCCAAGATGGACTGCGTCGAGCGGTAATTCCGCGTCAGTTGCTTGTCGTCGACCGGCGTCGTCGGGAACGTGACTCGATCTGCGTCCCGATTCAGCACCGCGGCAAACCGTTCGAGCCGATCGTCGAACTCGCGGATGTTGTCGACGTCCGCGTACTGGAAACTGTAGATGCTCTGTTTCCAGTCGCCGACCACGCAGATGTTGTTCGTGCCGGCGAGCAGCAGCGTGAGTTTGAACTGAATTTCACTGGAGTCCTGGAACTCGTCGACCATCACGTACTCGTACCCCAGCTGCTCTCGGAGGTCGTGATCTTCACACAGGAGGACGAACGCGAACAGTTGGAGGAACCCGAAGTTCAGGTAGTTCCGCCGAAGCGCGAACTCGAGATAGGCGTGATATACGTCGTGGACGAACCGCTTGAGTGCCGTTCGGTCCTCCTCGAAGACGCGTTCGGCGAGGTCCGCTGGGACTTGCTTGCCATCGCCGCGGATGTCCCATTTCGCGGGCGCCTCCGGGAGGTACGTCTTGTCTTCACCATACTGATAGAGCTTCTTTCGAAGCTTCGATTGCTTGCTCCCGCCGTTGCGTGGTTCATTCCGGTCGGTGAACAGCGTCTCGAACGCCTCGAAATTCCCGTCGAGGTGTGACTCACCGTCCCGGTACCAGCCATCCGCAGTGGGGAACACACCCTTTGCGGACAGTTCCTTGATCAGATCGAGCAGCTCCGATGTCTCCGACAGTGCTGTGAAGAACTCGTCATACTCCGAGTGATTATCGATGAACTGGCCGATAAACTCACGAAACAGCGCCTGTTCGATGATTTCGTCTTCGATAATCCGTGTCGAGCCAGTGATCGTCTCTTCGATCCCGAGGGACATCGGTGCGTCGTGTCCGTATTCGTCGAGCAGATCGTGTGACAGCGAGTGGAACGTCTGGATCGGCGCGTTCGCGAGCTCCCGCATCCCGTACTCACTGTGACGCACAATCCGTTCCCGCATCTCCTCAGCCGCGTTGTTCGTAAAGGTCACCAACAGCACGTCTTCGGGATCGACGCCATCTTGGGCCACGATATTGGCGTATCGCCGTGTAACGGTGAACGTCTTCCCGGTGCCAGCACCCGCATCGACGAGATAGAGGCCGTCAATCGCCTCCATGAGCTCGCGTTGTTCCGGGTTCGGGTCGACGCCGCTCATTGTTCACCCTCCAGGAGGAGATCTCGGTTGTCAACCCGTCGGTAGTTCGGCTCACCGGCGAGCCCCTCGATTGGGAACGCCTCGTCGCCAGTGCGACGCCGGTTGAGTTCCGCCAGTCGATCGTCGACAAACGATTCGAACGCATCGAGATCGGTTTTAAAGAACGCACCCTTCTGCCGGTCGACGATTGCTCGCATCACCTGCTTGCTCCCTGTTGTCACGTACTTGTACTCGCCAATCTCGGTTTCGAGCCGGTCAATCATCGTCTCTCCGAACTCCGATTCGATGAGTTCGTCGCTGTCGGTGGTCTCGACGAGTGGCGCAGCATCGAAGAGCGCGGCGTATGTCTGATAGTCGATCTTCGAGAGGATCTTCTGGCACTTCTGTGCCCCCTCCTCACGGAGATACTCGAAGAACTCCTCACGTCGCACGTGCTCGGTGAGCGATTCAGGGTAGTATGTTACAGTCGTCAGCGCGTCGTCGACGTCGGCGCCGCCGGCGATCATGTCGTCGACGAGTTCGGTGACGTAGAAGAACGTGAACGAGAGTTGCTCACTCGGACGTTGCGAACGCCAATAGGTGAGATAGAGCGCTGCCTGAAAGTCAGGCTCGTCTGTCGGCTCGTCAATCGCGGCGTGTTTGACAATCGAGGTGGCGCTGCTCTCGCTGCCGCTCTTGTAGTCGAGCAGGTCTCGCTGCGACTGAACGAGGTCGATCATTCCGTTGATGCCCAGTTCTTCATCAGTAAACCGGCGTTCAGTCACGGGGGAGTCGACATCCCGACCGAAGTGAGCGGCGACAGCATTGTCACCCCCACTGGACGGCGTCAGAAACGCGCCCTCGGTCGGCTGGTTCGCGTCAAGATATGAGACGATCGTTTCGAGGCTCGCACGATACTCAGTGCGCCGGGTCCGTTCGTCGACGGAGCGAACCAGCGGACGGACGTCGTCGAGCATGAGTTCGACGACCTCCGAGAGTGTCTCTTCGTCAACCGGGTCCGGATGGTTGACGTAGAACTCCGCGAAGTCGTGGAGCAGGTTGCCCTCGGTGAGATACGCCTTCTCCGGACCGTCGACGATCCGGCTGAAGTAGTAGTCCCGCGGTGAGTTCACGTAGGTGTTGAGACTCGACTTGCTGATCGTCTCGACTGGGTCGGACGTCACGCCGACGGATTCGTTCTCGAATCCGTCACCATCTCGTGCTGCGGTTTGGATCTGATGGCTTGTCGAAGGCAGATCGGAGAAACGGTCGTACTCCGGTTCGAGGAGCTCTTCGAAGTACAGGCACGGCGTAACGGATGATCCGCCGGTCGCGTCTTGGACGAGATAGTGTTGCTGGCTGCCGCTCTGTAACAGCAGCTGGAAGCTCTTGAGGTTCCGTGTGAACTGGGCGTCCTGGTCGACCCACGGACGACGTGGTGCCGAGTGGGTCCAGCGGTCGTCGAGCCCTAGGTAGAAGACAACCTCACGACCCACGTACGACGCCGATTTCGCGTCGGCGAGCAGAACGCCCTCGTTCTCTCGGTCGACCGGGACCTCGTAGGTCTGGAGATAGAACGACAAATCGTCGAGGCGCGCTTCTGTAATGGATTCGTCGGCGATGTTGAGTGTTTCCAGTTCCTCGCGGAAGGCGTCGAGCGTGTCGTCTGCGTGGCGTTCAAACACTGAGAGGGCGTCCAAGAACGTGTATTCTTGAATATCGTGACAGAAGTCAATCAGCCACTTGAGATCTCCATCGTCAAGCTCATGGAGTCGCTTGTCTGTGTCAGCGTCGTCGACGTCGCAATCGAAGACCGTCAACAGTGACCGGATCTCGTTTATTCGGGTATCAGTCCCCCGGTGGGCGGTCCGGAGGAGGTGGAGGAACAACCGATGTTCGCTGCGATCTGTGAAACCCGGCCCGCCGAAAAACGGGATATCGGCCGCTTCGAGTGCGGACTCGATAAGCGGTGAGTACTCGCTTTCCTGGTCGAGAACAATCCCAACGTTATCAGCGTTCTCGTCATCCACGGAATCGACGACGGTCTCTGCGATCTCCGTCGTCGAGTCGTGTATACGGAACGGAGGGAGCTCGAACTCCGTATCAGTGAAAAGGTCGACCGTGTCGTACTCGGCGGGTAGATACGCTCGTTCGAGTTGGGTGAGCATCGCCGGCTCGACGACGACCACGTCGAGATCCGGATCGATGGTCTCGTTCGTGAGCTTCATCGAGGCGGTCTCGAGTTCCGCGATTCGCTCCACAGCTCGTTCGGTGGCTTCGTCGACGTAGCCGTCGTACTCGAAGATGGCGTCGTGTGACCCTCGGTGTTCCCAACACTGGAGGATATTCCCAACCGCGTATGCACAACGCTTCCAGGAGAAGTCCTCGTGATCAAGCATGCCGAGGAAGGCGAGACGGTCCTCAGACTCTTGCCGTCGACCGACTGCAAGTCGGCGTGGTGGGATCGCGAACGGACCGAGATGCGAACGATCGAGGTGGCGGTTGAGGGCACTCGCAAGCGGTCCGTCCGGGGTGATTACCCGGTCGTACGATTTGACTTCATCGTAGAGTTGGCGTGGCGATTTGGCGCGGGGAAATGGCACGCACAGAGACAGTCAGCGACCTCGGTTAAATCTTTGTCAGATGAGTTCATAAATGGGTGAAGTATATGCAGATTCTCCGTATCAAGATCCCGTTTGCTCGCCTTCTAAACAATTTCAAAGTCGTTTCCTATCTAGATGGCACCAACACGAGAAAAGTCACTTAGTGAACGCGAGTTTGAATTACTGTTAGAAGGAGCAGGACGTATCGACGAGCCCGTTCAACGACTCGAATCGCGGGCTGCGATTCTAATCGGTGGACGTCTCGGACTAAGACCCGGTGAGACGACACATCTGAGTTCATCGTGGATCGATCACGAGCGACAAATGATCCGCATTCCCGAGCACCACGCTTGCACCAAAGGGAGAGATGGTGGCCTCTGTGGATATTGTCGGCAGGCAATCGAACAACGCCTACGACATGATCCAGATAGTAGATTCGAAGATTTTGCGGACCTGTATTGGCTTCCAAAAACAGACGCAGCTGCTCGAACAGTACCGTTTCATTTTTCGTATCGGGTCCGAGTCGCGATCGATCTCCTGATTACGGAACACGGTGGCTGGCCGTACTCCTTCTCAACATTACAACGAAGATTGAATACCGCCCTTGATCTCGCTCCACGTCTTTCCAGAAACGCAACTTCATTACACGGTCTTCGAGCGACAGCAGCCTCCTACCACGCCAGCAGAGGGTTAGAATTGGCAGCACTCCGAGCTATGTTCGGTTGGGAGGACATCGCTACAGCTCGGCAATATCTCAACGTAGATGGGGCGATGACTCGACGAGCGCTCAACAATATTCACTAATGCGAGTTAGTCAGTGAGCTGTATTCAGAATATGCGTTTCTATGGCTTCGGTCCTTCTTTTTTAAGTATATTGTATTTCTCAAGCACTGTGTCGAAGTAGTCTTCAGTCATAATTCGGGGGTTTGAGACCCTGTGGAAATCCTTAAGTACAAATTGAACTTCCATATGTTCAAGACCGTAAGCGTGGAATGCCGCAGCGTCAATTTCGGCCTGGATGTCACGCCTTGCTTCTTCAGTCGTTGCAGGATCAATTCCTCCGAGACGGTCGCGCATTTCGGCGAATTCATCACCGTAGCAACTCAGCTGAGCAGCCCGTTCGGAAATGTAGTGGAACCAATTATCATCCTCAGAAAGATCGGGCATCTGTGATTCCTTGAACTTATACATGACAATACCGGTGTCCACCTTAGTTCTAAGCAAGTAATCAAGCGGGATCGAGTTGAGAAGCCCGAGCTTAGCGAACAGTTCCTCGTCAGAGAACATCCGGGTATAGAAGTTATGAAGTGGGCTTTCTGAGAGTCCCTCCTCGTAGGGCTGAATCAGGTAGCTAGGGATAGTCAGCAATGTGTTGTGACAAACGATGCCCTTAGGTAACACCGAGGCGATGAGTGTCCGCTCATTAGTGGAGTTCGTAATTCGACGAATACCGATTCGATATTCAGTGGAATCCAGAAGTACGTCATTCTCGGTGAGTGGTTCCCCACGATGTTGCTCCAATAGGCCATTGACGAATCCTTTCTGAGACCCCGTGCCATCAAATGCTTCATAGATAGCGGATTTGAGATCGCGAACAGTCTTCTCCCGCATTCGTTGCTTGGCACTTCGCTCTGGGTCGTCATCTTCTTCGACACTCCAAAATTCGGGTTCCTGTACGTCTGTTATGAATTCCGGAGTATAGGAATATTGGTAAATATTCTTACCACCGTAGACAGGGTAGTCGGCTTCTGATTTATCCACGAAACGGTCTGCATCACTTGTACGACGGAGTCCCTGATACGGCTCCATATATCCAGTCGGAGCGCCCTTTGGAGCGATGGGTGGGTTATCTATAATCGATTCGAGAACACTGAGTTTTTGCTCCGATTCAATATATGGGAAGATACCTGCTTCTGGAGAGTACGATTCAAGCACCTCCCGTGGAATCCGGATTGCTTTTTCATCGAAGTTATCGAAGATTGAAAGATCGCCTGCTTCATATCTCCCAGAAACATATTCTGTCGAACCACTATTCCTGAACACTACTACGCCGAACTTGTATCTATCATCAACCTGCTTGAAGATCCCGTGATTCTCGAAGATTGTCAGTACATCCAGAGTCGTGTTATTCAACAGGTGGGTTCGCAGGTCTTTACCAGATGCTCCATTAAAAACTGCACCAGGGAGAATCTGAGCGACACGAGAAGAGTCACCAGCAAGCTTGAAAACGCGCTCAAAAAATAGAGATGAAAGATCATTCGTACTGGGATTGACTCGCCCGTCAATTACAGGACGCTGTAGGTCATATGCAGGCGTGTTCTTGAAGTATTCTGCGCGAAGTTCCATTTCATCCTGATATTCCTGCCACCCCTCAGCGATATCATCATCTTCTAGAAGCTCTTCTTGGACTCTATCTTTGTCGTCGGGTAGTCGTGTTCGAAACGTCTCATCGTATTTGGAGAAATAGTCGTCACGAAGCGGCTTGATACGATCCCATGGAGGGTTTCCGATGACAACATCGAATCCACCGTCTTCGTACACAGGAGCGAACTCCAATACCCAGTGAAATGGACTAAATTCCTGTAGTTTCTCTTCATCAACTTCGTCAAGCCCCGCAGCGTGGAATTGGTCTAATACTTTTTCATTCAATTCCTGGCTATGAGAATCAACTAGCGATTCAGCAACCTGGCGTGCATTTTGCGCCTCAGCGGTACTAGTGGCCTTTTGATGGCGTCTGATCGCGTTGATTACATCCTCATATAACTCCTGTACACCAGTTCCGACACCGCCGCCCCAATTGGTGAGGGATGCATCGCCGTCGTCAGTTACTTCTACTAAATTTGTGAACCCGACAAGGGAATTTCCTTGTCGGATATTGAAGTCAATGTTCGGTAGCGGCTCGACCTCATGTGGCTCATCTTCAAGATCCGCGACCATTGAGAGCCACAATCGAAGTTTGCAGATTTCGACAGCCCCTTCATCAATGTCTACCCCTCAGTAATCACGATAGGTTAGTCATCATAACGCAATTATGGGGATATAGCTCAGCTGCAATACCGAACCTCAGATAGGATAGCCAAACTGGATTAATCAATTGAGATGGGTTCTGTGGGAAAAGACTTCGTGAGAACTCTACTGAATCGTTGCTATCCGTACATTCATTACGTTATGATTTCTTCAATGATCCATGGCTCTCCAGCAAATCACCGCGACCCATATCGCGAGCTGGGACTCTCTACAGGATATCGCTGACTCGTTTGAGAAACGTGGACTGAAACCCCGTCCGAATCTCGGGGAGGACAACGAACTTGTCCTCCAACTAGCCGATGACGAATTCGTCGTACTCGTCAACGCCGGCCCTGGTGAATCAGCGACCGAGTTCAAACCAGACAACCGTTCCCGACACACGAACCTTGTCGCCACGAAAGATTTCAATGAGTTTACCTTTCTCACCCGAACGCGCAGTTGGGAAGGTCAGCAGCACGGTCGAATCAAGCACCAGAAAATATCGTTCACCAAAGAACAGTTCACAAGAGATAGTGGAGAAAAGAACACCGTTCTGAAGAAGCTCAATTCAATCGAATACGGTTCCCCAGCTGCGATTTACGATACGCTGTACGATACGCAACAAGTAGTCAAAGAATTTTACGAGGAGTTCGAAGACCTCCGCACCGATCTCGTTCAGGAAGTTTCCGGTATCCCAAGGTGACCGGGGCGATGCGAAGCAACGCTACGTGCAAGTTATCCTTGATCGGATGATTTTCCTGTACTTCATACAGGAAAAGCGCCTGCTAGACCGGAACCCAAACTACCTTCACGAACAGCCTAGCGAGGTAGTGGCTGACGGCGAAGACCGTTACGAAAACTTCTATCAGCTGCTGTTCTTCGACTACCTTGCAGAAGACAAGCAGAATCCCGACTTCGGGAGCCTCCCGTACTTGAACGGTGGACTGTTCGCCAAGAACCCTGTTGAGGAAGAATTCCCGGACGCAAAGCTTGGTGAATCAGCTCAGGAGACGAACGAGCTCTTCAACGAGATCTTGAATTTCTTGTCGGGGTGGAACTGGAATGTGGACGAACGGCTTGATATCGTTGATCCGAAGAACCTCTCGCCTGCTATTCTCGGGCATATCTTCGAACAGACGGTCAACCAGAAAGAGATGGGCGCGTACTACACCCCTGAGGAGATTACCGGCTTCATGTCTCGCCGGACGATTCACCCGTACCTGCTTGACCAACTCAATGACGCCGTAGATGCTGAATACAACGAAATTGACGACGTATTCGGGTTCCCGAGTGTAGAATCCGGTAGTAGTGAAGTGGCGTTAGCAGATGGCGGAACGATGACTCAGCAGGTACCCACTGAGAACGTAGACACGAAGCACGTCGAAACGCTGTATCACGACATACTGAAAGAGGCGCACGTCCTTGATCCAGCAGTTGGTAGTGGTGCGTTTTTGCTCGCTGCACAGGATGTGTTGGTGGATATCTATATGCAGTGTCTCGAGTACTTCCAGCAACTCGAAAGTGAAGGTAAGGGGTGGGAGTTAGATTCCCGCACACGTGATGAGATAGAAGAGGTCAATAAAGGACAGGGAGGGCCCTCGCTATACGCGAAGCGGACAGTTATTCTGAATAATCTCTACGGGGTAGACATTGATGAAGGGGCTGTCGAAATCTGCAAACTTCGATTGTGGCTCTCAATGGTCGCGGATATCGAAGACGAGCCACACGAGGTCGAACCGCTGCCGAATATCGATTTTAACATACGCCAGGGGAATACACTCATTGGGTTCACGGATGTCGAAGAAGTAGCCACTGAGAGTGGGGATGCATCTCTTTCGAACTACGGGGGTGGCGCTGGGACTGGTATCAAAGAGATGTACGAAGGGGTGATCGGAGCCATTGAACGTCACCAAGATGCGACAAGCTCTAAAGTCGCTACAAATGCAAGGAAGCTGGCAGAATCACGAATCGGTTCCCACAGTGAGAAACTGAATGAAAAAATCCTCGACCAGTTCCACGATGCTGGTATCGAGAAGGTTGATGAAAAGATGCTAGAAGAATATCACCCGTTCCATTGGGTGATTGAATTTCCTACAATCTATCGGGATGGTGGGTTCGACATCATCATCGGAAATCCACCCTGGGACGTACTCACACCGGATCGAAGTCACTTCTTCCCCAAGTACGACGAGAGATTCAGAACCCGACCACCAAGTGAAAAAGACCGAAAAGAGGAGGAGCTTCTATCGAATCCTGACATCGCAGCCGAGTATGAAGAATTCAAGAAAAATATGCAGATTCGGTCTGATTATTATAACTCATCAGACCAGTATGAACTACAGAAACCCACTGTCAGTGGTCAGACCGTTGCCACTGAAACGGACCTTTCACTCCTGTTTTTTGAGCGAGTTACCCAATTAGCTGGAGACCAATCATATGTTACCCAGATTATGCCGGGTAATTTTTTCCTTGGAGCGACAGCCAAGGACCTTCGGGAGTATATTATCAATAAAACTGAATTGGAGCACTTTGTCCAGTTTGAAAATAAAGGAATTTTCAACAATGTGGATGACCGCTATCATTTTGCTATCTGTACTTTTCGAAACTCTGGCTCCACGGACATAGTAAACGGCGGCTTTGCAAGCGGAGATACCTCCATTCTTGTCAATTTCGATAACATTTCAATTGATATCCCATCAGAAGTTCTTGCTGAATACTCACCTGAATCACGTATCTTCCCCTTCTTCCGGTCACAAGAATTGATCGACTCGCTGTCTAAATTCGTAGACCACCCTCCAATTGGAGAGAAAGTAGGAGACGATTGGTTTGTCTCTCTGTACATGAAGGAGCTTGACCGGGCAAATGACTCCAATCTCCTCATAGAACAACCAGAGGACGGCGATTACCCAATCTACGAGGGAAAGAATATGCACCAGTTCGCCTATGATGACACCTCCGTCTTCAACATTAACCCGATATCTCTATGGGGAGTGGACGAAGGCGATCCAGACCGAAGTGCGAAACACAGAGTTCGGATGAAGAACTTCCGATCACGTGATCCTGATGCAAGTTTGAAAAAGGCGATCTACAACAAATTCGATGGATCAGGCTCGCAGAAGTCGTTCGTCAACGATCTGCTTGAGCAACATGGTCGACCAGAACTATCAAAGGAAGATGTGCTGCTTGACTGCACGAAGTACCGAATCGCTATTCGAAAGATTACGAATAGCACCAATGAACGGACATTAATCGCGGGGGTCATTCCAAAGGACACCGTCACTGTACACAGCATCGCCACAGTCCGCCCCCATGTTGTGGAACCAACAGAGGATGATCTCGGTAATTACCCGATGCACAGCGCCTACGAAAAGGTGTTTACCGATGAGGAATTATTCGTCGTTCTTGGATTATTGAATAGCATCCCAATCGACTACCTGATGAGGACAAAGATCGACACCAATATCGTCCAATACAAACTTAATGAGACGCAACTTCCTCGACTCACTGCCGGTGACAACTGGTTCAATTGGATTTCTCAGCGTGCGGCGAGACTGAATTGCTATGGAGACGAATTCTCCGAAATGCGCGACCGCCTCGGCGGTATTGATCCAGCTACTGATGCAGAAAAACGCCGGGAGTTACAAGCGGAGATCGACGCTGCTGCATTCCATGCCTATGGGATGAATGAAGAAGAGACAAGGTTCATACTCAATGATTTTTACCAGGTAGACAATCCAAAGCTAATGGATGATCCCTATTTCGATCTCGTGTTTGAGAAGTACTCCGAGTTAGATGAAGAGGGGCCTTACCCGTAGGTCCCCTCACTACAGGTTACCGAACTTAGTCAGGTTCCGATAACGCCCCAACACATTAGTCTGGCCTGTACCTCGCTTTCGCCTACGAGTTTAGCTTGGTACTCTGTTGAACTTTCTACGTTTTCTTCAAGGAAGAGTTCAAGCTGCTTCAAGAATTCTACAGGGGGCCACTCAGGGAACGAGTCATACTGATCGTTATGCCGAAATGTATTCCGAAGAATTCGGTCTTCGTCAGTATTTGCTAACTTCACATCTTGAAGCGTCTCACGAAGGTCACTAGCCCACTCTTCAAGGGTCTCGTAGTCATCTCTCTGAACAGGCATCTCACCGTGGTTTGGCTGTAGGTAGTGAGCAATAAAATCGAGGATAGTCTCTTGCTCTTTCGAGAATGCCTCCCCCTGCTTGAATGCACCTTCGACTTGCCCTTCTCGAATCGCTTCCAAACGGTCATCGAGAACATCCTGGATTGTCTCACGGTTTGACAGCACGTTCTCAGCGTCTCCAGTGATCGGTTCACCACCTACCGATGGATCAATCTTGAGTGTACCAACAGGACGCTCCTTGACGTCGTCAGTGAACGGTTTGTAGTAGAACCCCCGACGAACACGCCCAAGTGGTGGGTTGTGATCTTCGTCATCAAACCAGAGGTGAGCAAGAGCAAACACGCCGGGCCGTGGCCCTACATCGTGGTCGGTTACGTTCGTGTACAGGCGTTCGCGCTCCTCTGGGGCCTCTTCGAAGTAGTCTGCCGCGTATTCGAAGTCGTCTTCTGAAAGTCCGAAGTCCTCGTTCAGTTCCTTCTTGAGTAAGAATCGCTCGTAGGCCGCGTGTTCGTTACTCCCCGCATTTCGAAGGAGAGGATTCTTACTCGTGTCATCAAGCTCGTTCACGTCATCGATTTCTCGGGACTTCTGAAGCGAGTCTTCGATCTCATCCACCTGAAGTTCACCAATCGTCTTTTCGGTGTCGACACCCGTCTTCTCCAGGATCTGGTCCTCATTCGGGTCTAGAATATTGTTCTCTTTCCCGACGATGAGCGCGATGTCGTTGATCTTTGCCTGCAGCCGCTTCAGGAGCTTAATCGCAGCTTCGATATCTCCATCAGGATAAAAGTTGTGGACGTACTTCTCCTCAGTACTCCCGATCCGGTCGATACGCCCCACACGCTGAACGATCCGCATCGGATTCCACGGAAGGTCAAACGAAATTTGAACTGCGACGTCCTGGAGATTGACCCCCTCGGATAGGGTATCGGTTGCCACGACGTACTGTAGTTCCGATTCACCGGACTCAGCTAGCGTTTGCTGATACCCCGAGGCCTCCGGTGCAAATCGCTTGATAACGTCTTGTTTGTTGTCGTCACCACCTTTGACGACGGCACTATTCGCCTCTGTTACCGGGGAGTCAGGGTTGTTGAGGAGCGTTCGATGAACGTAGTCCGCGGTAGCACGGTACTGGGTGAAGACGAGGACCTTCTCGTCATCGTATCCATTGAGTACGTCCGCGAGCCGCTCAACCTTCGGGTCACGAAACTCCCGTAACGAGAATACCGCCTCATAGAACTCTCTCGTCGCCTCATCAACGTCAGTCAGGTCACTTTGCGGGTAGAGGATCGGGTTTAATTCCTCTTCGGGGACGTCCGGAAGGACACCGACATTGTGGTCGTGAAGCCACTGCCGTGTCGAAACAGCTTGATCGCTTACATCGCCAGAATCCTGTGCGATATCGCCGATGAACTGCGACAAGAAGTAGGCCAGAAGCGTCAAGTCCTCTCGAATGTAGGTCTTCACCTCACCGATTGTCGCATCCGTCAATTCGTCTGGAGTATCACTCTCAGAGTCCTCATCGGCACGAACAGCGGTCGTATCGAAGCCGAACTCTTCCAGTGTCTGTTCGAGATCTTCAGCGGCATCACTCCCCTCCACAAAGTCATCAAGCGTCTCAGTTTCTTCGTCGTCCTGTGCCGCGCGCAGCATATCGATCTGCTCGTCTTCAGGAAGCCCATCGAGAAGACCGAGAAGTTGCCTTTCACTCTGATGGAGGGTTTCAATGGACTGTACAAACGCGTACGTCGAAGACTCCAGACGCTTGAGCAGATTCAGCTTGTATAACGCTTTCAGTGTGCCACCTGCTTTCGGGTTCTTCACCGTGATATGCGGGAGATGAAGCGCGTCCATTACGTCCGGCAACATTCGGTATACGGGCTGGTACGCCGCCGGGAGCGAGTATTGCTCCTTGCTTAGCGTTGGGGGCTTGAAGCTCATCTCGAAGTCCTCCCCATCTTGGATCTGGTCTTTGACGTGCTTCCGCGTTCGAAGCACCATCACTTCGTTCAGAATCTTCGAGATCTCCTCCGAGTGCCGCTGGAGTTGCTCGGTTATTTTCCGTAGGTCTTCCTCACTGGCTTCCTCCTTGCCAGCAGCGATCTTCTTCCGAGACTCCGAAAGCTCGATGTACTCCTCGAAGGCATCGAAATCCAGCGACGCCTTGTTCCGTAGTTCCTCAGGACTAGTGAACAGACTAATGAGGTTCTCTAAGTCGGTCGCAGAATTATTGATCGGGGTTGCTGTCAGCATGATCATTGTCTTCCCGCGGAGCTGTCGCAGATTCGCATGTCGACGGGTTCCCTTGTAATCGTCCTCGTCATCGGGGTCCGGCCTCCACTTGCCGTGGTTCCGGAAGCGATGGGCTTCGTCAATGAGTACGACATCGAATCTGTCTTTGAGGTCCTTTACCTCCTCGTACGCGAGATTCTGGAACTTGCTAATACTCATGACCTCTAAGTGGGTCCCATCAACTTCGAGACCGAAGTACGGATTGCCGTCTTCATCAGTATCGTCTTGAAGAAGGTCTTCCCACTGTTCGGTGAGGTTCGCAGGTACGATGAGGAGGCAGTGATCTCCTCGTTGACGATAGTCGTGGAGAAGCTCACCGCCAATGAACGATTTTCCGAGCCCGACGGAGTCAGAGATGATACAGCCGTTGAACTGAGAGAGTTTCTCCTTCGCGCTTTCGTATCCGAGTGTCTGGAAATAGTACAGCGGGCTATCCCGGATGTTGACGTTCCCGCTCAGTTCGTCGTATGCGAGAATTTTGTACAGCTCGAACGGTTCAATATACGTGCCTAAGTCATCAGGCGTTTCCTCATCGTCTGATTCCTCTTCCTGTTGTTCCTGCCAGTCCTGGTACTTGTCACTGTTCTCGATGATCCGGATGATCTCTTCACTGAAGTCCTCGGCATTCGCCCACTGGTTATCGTACCAGTCTTCGAACGCCTCAGCTTCAGGACGATCTTGACTCGTAAGATTTAGTTCGATATTGTTTCGGTGGCCACTCGCGGTGAAGTTTGAGGACCCGACAATCGTCGCACAGGGACGGGTATCCGTATCGTCGTCAGTTGCCCAGTCATCATCGTCCTGTGGCGCTCTAAATGAGGCTCCTTTGGCGTGGAAGTAGCCGTTCTCTGGATTTCGCACACGGACGCTAACCTTGTTTTCAGCTATGAAATCTCGCAGCCGGTCCAACCGTCCTAACTGTGCGTTGTTGAGCTCGTCAATGCTCTCTTCGACCTCATCTCTGAGTTCGTCACGTAGGCTTTGTCCTTCTCCGATTTCATCTGCTGTACTCTGATTCGTTTGTCGCCCCATCAATATACGAAGGGGCGCGTGACCAAGTTCGTCTGGGTCAGCGAGTTGTTCGAGATCTTCGCGATACAGATCGAATCCAGAAAGGTAGAAGTAGCCGGTAGCGATTCGTGCTTCTTCGATTTGTGGAATAATCTTCCTGTAGACATCTTCGACAGTCCGGTTGGCGTTGTCGACGAGGGGAGGGAGAGAAATCATCGTGTTGCCGAATGTATCCCTCAAGGTGACTTAGTGTTTGGTGAGAAAACTGAAGTCCATCTATCGGCTTCCCATTGACAGAATTATGTGGTGGTAGTGAGCAAGTCCGGTTGAGACCGAATTAATGAATGATCGGGATTGGAGAGAAGGGCTCTCAGCGTGGGCTCATTCCCTCATAGTTCGATCTGTCCTCCTTACGCTAACCGCGGCCGCGGTAGTTGCGCCACGGACTTCCTTCCTCAATCGGACTGTTGAGTTCGAGAAAGACATCTACGAACGGACGGAGTACCTCCGGGAGCAAGAATGACGGATCACCAGTACGAGGAAGGTGACCGCGTCCGAATCGATATCCCTGACAAGACGGATCCAGACTACGACCGGCTCCACGGACGCTACGGCGAGATTATCGCTATCTTCGAGGACGATGCCGGCTTCGTCACGGGCGATACTCGCGATGCTGTGCTGTATCGTGTTCAGCTGGAGGATGGAACGAAAACTGATGTCCGTTGGCGGGACCTCCGGCCATTCTGAGGTATTGTTCTAACGTTATCCCGGAAGTTCCTGGAAGCCTGGGTTTTCCGCAAAATAAATCGCGTTGCAACGCGGGAATCACCACAGACAGAACGGGCTAATTGAATCGTTTCCGGAAACGACCCGGTTACGTTTTTAGTACTAGCCGGAAACCAGTCTATCAAGCAAAGATGATCCGCGATGCTCGTGTTCTCCGTGCCGGGTTCGTCCCCTCGGGAAGTTGAGCATCACGACGCCGAAGTCAACCACCTCTCCAGCGTCCTCGAGCCCATCACGAACGGGGAGCTCGCTGACACCGCCATCGTCACTGGACCCAGCGGGGCCGGCAAGACGTGCATCTCGCAATTCGTCACCGAACGCCTACGTGAGGAGGTGCTCGACGTCGAGGCCACCTACGTCAACTGCTGGCGTAACTACACCCGATTTCGGACGCTCTACCAGATCCTCGACGATCTCGGCGCGACCATCGACATCCACCGGCAGTCGACGCCGCATGACGAACTCGTTGATCGCCTCCAGTAGCATGACGGCCCGCGAACCGTCGTCATCCTTGATGAGGTCGACCAACTCGAAGATCCCAGCGTCATCTACGATCTCCACAGCCTCCCGCAGTTCGCGATTATCTGCATCGCGAACAAGGAAGAGGAACTGTTCAGCCGCGTCGACGACCGCCTTGTGAGTCGGCTCCGTTCGAGCGAGCACGTCCGGATGGACAAGTACCACGACGAGCAGCTATACGATATCCTGAGTGCTCGGGCGAAGTGGGGCCTCGACGAGGATGTCATCACCGACGACCAGCTCTACCGGATCGCCGACGCGGCCGCCGGCGACGCCCGCCTCGCAATCGGCATCCTCCGAACGGCCGCCGGCAATGCAGATCGCGAGAACCACGAGCGCATCACCGACGACATCCTCCTGGACGCCGCCGAGGATGCCCGGGCCCAGATCAAGCAGAAGAGCCTCGATTCACTCACGCCGCACCAGCGCGTCGTCTACGACATCGTTCGTGAGCACGGCCCGCTCGGCCCGAGCGAGATTCACGAGCGCTATACCGAGGACCTCGATGATCCACGGACCAAGCGAACCGTTCGGGCATATCTGTCAAAGATGACTCAATACAACCTCCTCGAGGCCGAAGGCACGAGCCGGGATCGAGAATACGCGATCATTGAGTCACCGCCTGCTGCAACAACCACTTAACACGTTCCAGAATATCGATACACTATGACCACGCTCCCCACACTGTTCGAGACCTTCCTGTCGGACATCCGCCCACAGGACGAGCACAATGATGCCTACAAGGAGGGCCACGAAACTCTCCGCGATCACTTGCAGAACGACGACGACATCGACGAATTCTACGTGGCAGATTTCCTCCAAGGGAGCTATCGCCGGTGGACGGCACTCAGACCGCAGGAAGACGAGAAATCCGACGTTGACGTTGTCTTTGTCTCTGATCTCAGCAGTGACCTTGATACCGACGTAGCGCTGGAGAAATGCGAACCGTTCCTGAAGGAACACTATGAGGGGCAGTGGGAACCAAATGCGCATTCCTACAAAATCGAGGAAGAGGAGGTGGAGATCGATCTCGTCTTGACAGCGGCACCCAGCGAGGGAACACGCGAAGCCGTCAAATCACTGAGTTCATTGGACGTTGGCACAGCCCTGAGTCCGAACGACCTTTCGACCGTGGCGGAGGCCCTCAATATGTCGGCAGATGGCGACGACGAGTGGAAGGACGAACCGCTCAAGATCCCACATCGAGATGAGAACGAGTGGGAGAATACCCATCCCCTCGCGACTATCGCCTTCACCGTGAATAAGAACGATATCACGGATGGCCACTACGTGAACGTCGTCAAAGCCATCAAATGGTGGCGGCGAACGAAGACACCGGACGTCGAAGGACCGACAAGCTATCCCCTCGAGCACATCGTTGGTCAGTGCTGTCCAGATGATATCGACAGCGTCGCTGAAGGCGTGACAAGGACGCTCGAAGAACTTACACGGCAGTTCAAGACCGAAGCAATGGCCGAGGAAACCCCCGTCTTGCCGGCTCACGGGCTCCCGGAAACCCCCGAGAATGACGTCCTCAAACAAATCGACGGGGACGATTTCGCGGCGTTCTACAATGAGGCCGAGGATGCCGCAGCGCTCGCGCGGACAGCACTGGATGAGGAGGACAAAGAAACATCGAGGGATTACTGGTACCAGCTCTTCGGCGAGAAATTCCCTCCATTCGGAAGCGACGACGATTCTGACGATGGAGGGGAGAAAGCCATGTCAGTAGGGTCGTCCTCACAGGTAGAGGATCCATCTGATCACCAGTTCGCCGAGTCGGACAGCTGATATAATAAATGCCACCCCAAGAAATTACAGAAGCCGTCACAGCCATTGCCGAACGGGACGGAGTCACCGTCCTCAAAGAGCCATATCGACACGATAGCAACGGACGGTGGATCGTCAAGATCAGGCTTTCACCAGACGACTTAGAACCCCATCCGGACGTGCCACGCGAGACGGACTGGTATCTCCATCTACGGGATACGTACCCCGCCGGTTCAATTGGGATCTACCCTGCGGATCAAGAAGAGAACACCATTACCGCCACATTCCCCCACCAGAAGCTGAACGTGGCTGGGAGCGACGATACCCCGTGGCGACGAGGCGATATCTGTGTTGCTCGGTATGGGCACACCCTCAGTCAAACGGGAGCCACCGGCGAACCCAGCACAAGCCGTGATCGGCTCTGTTGGCATACGGACCGAGCACTGCGGTGGTTGAGTAATGCTGCGAAAGGGGAACTCCGGGAACCAGACGAACCGTTTGAAATCCCGGCCTTCGATACGAACTCGGCTTCGGCCCCAACCATCGCATTCAACGAGACGCAGGAGTCGTTCTCAGACTGGAGAGAGATGTATGGACAGTGGGGGACAGTCAATCTCCGCTCGTTGCCAACTGCTGAAGAGACATACGCGACTGGTACGTTCAAAGATAGCGACGATGAAGTCGTCTATCAGCCACAATGGGGCGGATACGTCGATTCGAATCCTGATGACTCCGTTTCCGGGGCGTGGGCACTATTAGAAGAGATGCCGATTGAACCCCCGTGGGAGGCCCCGGAGACGTGGGAAGATTTGGGAGGGTTTTTCGAGGGTACCGAGACCGACCCGTACGAACTACGGGCGAATATCAAGCCCGTCTTGGACGATGAACCGGTCAAGGCCCTTCTAATTGGATTCCCCATCCCAGCAACGGTTGACGGCGACCCCGAGATCATCTATTGGCAACCAATCGAGATACAGGAGTTCAAGGACCCGAATGACCTCTCGGGCGGATTTCGAGATACTGGAAAGGGGCCAGAGATAGCCGAACGGCGGGGAGCCGGAGAGGAACAGATTCGGTGGCTGGACTCGGACAACTGGTCGCATGAGCAACTCACCAGACGCGGACATATGACGGAGTGGTTTCTGGATCGCAACATCGTGCTCATCGGAGCGGGAGCGCTCGGCAGTATGGTTGCCGAGAACCTCGTTCGAGCCGGCTGTCAGCAGCTTACCATCGTCGACAATGATACGTATGAGATCGGGAACGTTGCTCGCCACACACTAACAATCGATGGGGTGGGACGAAACAAGGCGACAGCAATCGCGGACCGGCTTGAATCAATTGCACCGTACGCCCAGGTCCTTGATGTGGATAGCGCCTTTCCACCGAGCGGTGAGCTGCCGGAGCCAATTAGAGAAGCGGAGGTAGTAATTGACTGTACCGCGTCACGGGGAGTTCGGCGCGCTCTTGATGCGATTAGATGGAATCACCCGGTCGTGTTTTGCTCTGCGGCTATGGGTCGACAAGCGAACCGGTTGTTCTGCTTCACAGCTTACTCACATACCTTTCCGTACAGCGATTACAACGAGGCGTTCGATCCATGGCGGTTGCAAGAACAGATCGAATGGGACGAAGACGAGGATGCCATCCCCGAACGAGTCGGCTGCTGGCACCCAGCATCAGTTATCCGAACGGACCGGGTGATGACGTGGGCAGGGACAGTGACACGACTTCTCGATCAGGCGACGTCATTGAGCCTGCGCGAGAATCACTTCACCGTGCTCGAGACCGGTAGTGGCGACGAACTGCCGACCATTTCACAGGCCACACCTCCCTTCCAGGACGGAACAATATGGCGAGCACCGGAATCACCAATCACCGTCCAAATTCCGGCCACATGTCTTGAAGCGATGTATGATCGCTGTCGCGAAGAACACCCCTGTGAGACGGGTGGTATTCTGGCTGGAACCGACCGTCTCGATGGACCAGCACTGGTGGTTAATGCCCGCGACCCACCCCGAGACTCCATTCAAGAGCCAACTCGATTCCTCCGCGGAACCGACAAAGTCGAGGAGTGGCTCAAAGATGCCAGGGAGAGCATCGGCATCGACTATCTCGGTGAATGGCACTACCATCCGGCGCTTCACCCAATCTCAGCCGGGACGATCGAACTGCGATGAATGAAATCGCCAACGACGACGGCTACGACTGTCCGCATCCGCTCCTCTTCATCGTCGGTCAGGACGAAGAAGGTCAATTCACGATTAACGCCTATCTATTCCACGATAGTAAGGAATACGAGCAGTTAGAACGGATTGACAACCCAGATGCAGCTACAACTCTCAACGTCGGTGATGATATATGACTGATCCAACTGGCCGTGTATTTCTCAGCTATAAGCACGAACAGACGGACGTCGCCAATTTCCTGCAAACGGAACTGGAGCGACACGGGGTGCCGATTTGGCGGGATATCTTCGATTTGAAGCCGGAGCCACTCAGAGACGAAATCATCGACCAGTTGGAGAACCCGGAAACGGCCAGTGGTATTGCGCTCGTCAGTGAGGGCGTAGCCGACTCCGACATCATTCTTAACGACGAGTTGCCGGGATTCAACAAGCGCTGGGATGGATGACGAGTTTTTCGTGGTCGTTGTGCCATGTCCCGATGTCAGCGTTGGAGAAGCCAAATCGATACTCAACGAGGCACCGATCCTCCACGACTTCTCCGCCTGGAAAATGCTCCCCTTGGAGGAGACCACGTCTGACAAAGCTACAGAAATCGTCCAGACCGTCTTATCAGAGCGGATCGAGCGGATAGATGGGTATTTACCGGACGGTGAGCCTCTCGAATGTTCACTTGATACCTACGAATCGCCGGCTCACAATATCGATCCAGCGATTGCTATCGACTGGTCAAGATCGTTCGAACATGGTCCACCATCCCAAGAAGAATGGAACCAGCGTCTACTCCCGGCGTTAACCACGGTAACGGACAGTCTCATTCAAAACGCATCGGGCCGCCCCCTCCGATTCCGTGGCCGAACGCATCTTCCCGCTGCGTTCGCGGCCGGTTACTGTCTCCCAACCACACGTCGTATCCAAGCAACGTGGATGCAACCCACCAGCCCTGCCGGGATGACAGAATGGACACTCGATATCGACCAAGAGGAAAGCGGGTTAGAAGGAGATCTCCAGCGACAACCGAATCACGGAACCGAGCTTGCGGTGCTCGTCAACATCGCAGCCGATGTGCAGCCGGAGATCGACCAGATGCATAACGACCTTCCGGATTTCAACGGTATTCTCAGATTGACACCGGAAGATGGACCTGGTGTGGAATTGTCCCCGGCACAGGCAGCCCATGCTGCAGGTGTTTTCCGTACCAAGGTACGAGACGCAATCAAAGAACTGCCAAAAACATCGACAATTCATCTCTTCATAGCTGGCCCGATGGGGCTCGCCTTTCTCTTCGGGCGAAACTCAAACACTCTTAGACCGATCCAGACCTACCTCTACAGCAAAGACGAGGGTCGGTACTATCCTGCTGGTCGATTACAGAATCAGTCACTTTCGGACGGCTCAGACACCGCCTCAGAAGAGCAATAGCAAATCAGTGCCCATTGCCAGGAGAGCATCGACTCGATCATGTCGCACCAGCGCGTCGTCTACGAGGTGATTATAGCACTGGTAGGTCGTGTTTTGTTGACCGAGAGCATGCACCCCCGTGATTTATTACTGCAGGAGCGATTATGTACTACTATGAGCGCAAAGGGCCAGCTCCGTCGGTTCGAGAACAGGGCGCAGTTGCTGCGCCATATCTCTGAGGAGACCGGCACGGACATCGACACGCTTTGGGACGAGTACGAAGCCCAAGTCGAATAGAGCCCTTTGCAGTTTTTGACGCGTGGGCGACGACACTGATCTCGACGTATCGTTCGAAATAGACGCAGAGACAGTCTCTCTGAGCCCTATCGGGGAATATCAGGTTCTCGATCTGGAAGGCCCGGTCGTCATCGTTGGAGATGCATCGTACCGCGTTGTTCCGGTCGGTGAAGACTCAGACGCGTCAGAAGATGTTCGGGAACTTAGCGTCGACGAGATACGTGCTGCACTCAGCGAACTCGCTGACAACGACGACTTTCAGTCAATCGTAGACAATTGTCCGACGAATACGCCGCTCGTCTACGACGACATCGATTATTTGACTCGCCACCTCCCCACAAGTTCGCTCCAGAAGTGCCAGAAGCTGAGTGAGAGCACCCCTTTCGAGAAGGAATTACTCCTCCAAGTTGCCTACGTAGAACGCCAAAACTCTCTCGTCGGACATTCAGACAACGTCCTCGAGTATTATCTCGAACAGCGTGCTGAAATCGCTGAAAAACTCCGGTCCACCGACGAGATCGACAGCGACATTGAGCGGTCATTCTTTTCGTATCTCCTCCTCGCCTCGGCACTCATCGAAGAGCTGACAACAGAAACAGTCCTCAACGAACTCTTTCGCGAGGAAGCTCGTCTCGACAGCATCACAGAGCACGTTCGGAGTATGGGGCACGCGAAGCGATTAGAGAAACTCTGTGATATCCAAATACTGACCGGAGGTGACCATGGGTCGCTTGTCGAGGTCAAAGAACGCAGAAACAACCTCGTCCACGACGCGCAGAAGCGTGCAGGCCTTGACGAACTCGAATCGCGTCGTGAAGTCGCACAGATCCTCGAACAGACTGATCGATGTGCGTCCGTACTACTGACGATCTCGGGAAAGAACATCGAGTCAGTCATCGCGAAGCGAGGGTGTGATCCCTATATCGAACACGCTCAATCTGAGGCTGTCGCCGACACAATCACGACCTGGGAACAGGAGTATCCAGAGCGCCTATCGAGACTTCACGACTGTGAAAGAGCAACCATCGAAGAGATTCGCTGGGATACCGAAGAGAGTGACCCTGGGAACAACATCACGGAGGGATTCACGTTTGATGGATTTGATGACGAAGAGCTGTATGAGATATTAATGGAGTTCGTCGGTGCTGCCTCACAGGCGTTCCTCGACCGGATTGATGCTGATGCAAACGAGAGCAATCTCGATCGCTTCGATTTCGCAGTGATGGTGCTGCTCTGTGCTAGTCACAGGTACGAGGAGATTGCCCGGTGGCTGGATACCGACGAAAAGTATGTCCAGCGGAAGGAGAACGTGATAGCCTGGAGAGCTTCGCAGTTCGAGAAGGATTTAGTAGAAGAGATCCCCCGCCCAGAGGGCCCAACATGGCCATCGGACACGGCATCAGATGATCAGGATAGGTGCTAGCCCGATAACAGACGGGTCATCGTCGCATAGGACGTGATGCTCACTCAGCGGAAGGCACACATGGATCAGACCAAGCGTAAGCATCTCGAAGACCGCCTCACGGCAGAAGGTGTCATCCGAGATCGAGAGTACTCGCTCGTCGATTCGGAAGCGGCGTCGCCGATGCAGTGACCGTGACTCCGTCACCGATCAGGAACTGACCTCGCCGAGGCCCGATTGCTCGTGGTCAACGGCTCGATGACCTGGGATCGTCGTTGCCGGGGTTGTTGACCCGCGTCGAGATCTCATAGGCGTCCAGATCGTCCTTCAGGTAAGGCTGGCACAGTTCTTGCGGGTGTCCGGATCTGCGGCGAGCTAGTCAGATTCCACGTCCTGCGGGAGGACAACCGGCATCCGGTCGTAGATTGAGTTCATCAAGTTGTTCGGCTCCGTCGTGAGAATCGTGACGCACGAGATCGTCTCGCCGTCGCCCTCCCAGACGTCCCAGAGCCCGGCCATCGCGAACGCGGGGTCGTCCTCGCGGTGAATCCGATAGGGCTGTTTCGACCCGCTGTTTGGCGATTTCCACTCGTGGAATCCTGACGAGAGGACCAGACTGGGGCGAGATTTCCACGCCCGCCTGAACGCGCTCTTCTCATCGGCAGTCTCGGAGCGAGCGTTGATGATGCCCTCCTCGAACTCGTCCGCCCAGAATGGAATCAACCCCCAGAGGTAGGCGTCGATCTCGTCTGAAGTCTCGTTCGTGATGATGTAGAGGTCGCAGCCAGGCGCGATGTTGTATCGGGGTGTGTACCCGCCGTCTGCGACGACCTCGGCGTCGAAGCGGGCCTCAAGGTCTGCTTGGTCGATTGAAGAGCGAGTTCCGGCCACACAGACCGAGGAGTTCGGAGGGAAGCATCTTGAACGTAGTTGCACATTTCGCCGTTAACCAACAGGTTGCCCCGGTGAGCCTGAGCTGTTGGTTAATGTGGGGTAGCTACAGAATTTGGCTGTATCTACGGTTTGTTCGTAGAGGACGTCTCCAAGAAGACCCACTAGCATCATCAAAAGAGTATCTCCGAGAGACTCGTGAAAGATAGATCTCAAACAACCGAACGGCCGGGGTGCTGTTGTCATCGCTCATCTCTACGGTCACTAGGAGAGTCGTTACAATATGTCGTTTAGAAATGCAAGGAGAATGCCCCGGGCTTGGTCCCGAGTCGATTCACACCCCCCACTACTTCCGGAGTAAATACTGCTTTCAGGGCCCTTAAGCAGAGAATCCACTTCATTCAGGTTTAGCAGCGTTCTACGGAACTAGAGGTTGAAATCAAAAGACATCGACCCGTCTGACGCACGTCATACCATCGGTTCCGATGTTTCCGTAGTTTCCGATGAAGAGATAGTATATAAGCGAACACCCCCCACCGCTTCCGATGAAACAAGGTAAACAACCACGGGTTGGGTGACCTGTGGAACTCTCGCTGCCTTCTGTTTAGAGTCGCTTCTGGAGATCAGCGATTACAGGCTCCATTCTTCCATCAGCACGGAGATGAGATACGACAGAATGAGCATCGATTGACACAGAGTACTCCTTGTACCGGCCCTCTTGTCTGCCAGTATTTCTAGTTCGCTCATCAAGAAGTGTTTGCATCGAAAGGTCGCCGAGATGATCGCGAAGTCGACGTTGACTAACAGGCTCTGCATCTGCAAGAGAAGCGTATCGTTTGTACCGAGAGTAGACGTCCTTGTTCCGGGCAGGAGTCTTATTTTCAAGATGGAGTGACAGCGTTGCTGCCAGCACAAGTTTTCCTTGCGTCGTTAATTTAGAGACACTTGTCGTGATGAGATCCTGCTCAAGTTCATCTTGGGCGGTTTGGACATGGTCTTCAGTGACTTGTGTCGCATTTTCTTTTTTCGCGATATTGCCCGCTTCACGGAGTAACGTTAACGCCTGACGGGCGTCACCAATATCCTGGGCAGCGAATGCAGCGCACAGTGGGATGACGCCATCAGTCAGGACGCCCTCTTGGAAGGCTTGATCTGCACGTGCATACAGAATTTCACGAAGTTGATTGGCGTCGTATGGTGGAAAGAGGAGTTCCTGCTGAGCAAGACTTGACTTGACCTTCTGGCGGAGATTATCTTTGAACTTGAGATCGTTAGAGATACCAATGACAGTAACTCGGACATTCTCGATCCGTCCGTTTGCTCGTGCTCTCGGGAGTTCGTAGAGGAGCTTGTCGTCTGACTGGAGGTTGTCAACCTCGTCAAGGACAATAACAATGTGTCCGCCGAGTGCATCTAGCTCTCGATACATCATCTGGTACATATCCTCAGCAGGATAACCCGTTGGACGGATATGGTTTTCCGGCTCTCGAAGAGAGTTGATAATTGATGCAGCCAATTGGTACGATGTATTGGTGTTCTCACACAGTACCCAGACAGTCGTCAAGTCAACATCTCTGTATTTTTTGACGTCTGTCTTGAGGTGGTTGAGCAGATATTTCGTCGAGACCGTTTTGCCGACACCTGTTTTCCCATAGAGAAGAATAGATTTGGTTGGTTGGCCGTCCATTATCGGCTGGAGAGCATTCTTGTAACTCTCGAGTTCACTGTTCCGACCAAGAATATTCTCGGGGACGTACTCCTCAGACAAGACGCGGGGGTCATCGAATATCCCTGTCGAGGGGGTGAAGACTGGCATCTATTGACGTGATATGTCTAATGAGTCATAAAACCACGGCTTCCGAAGCTTCCGTAGTTTCCGGAGCTCGGTGTTTGTTTAAATAGTTTAAGTGAACCCCCTCCCCCCACTGTTTCCGGAGAAAACGACTCGAACGATTGGTCCCTCTCAAGAAGTATTATCAAAACAAGGTTTATATTGTAGTATGTTAAAACAAACCCGTAGTAAACTAAACTAGTTTTATTTCACCTAGTTAGACCTAGAAGTATACGGGTTCACTAGGGAGGCACTACCCCTTCGTGAATTAGCTTCGGAAATGGTGGGGGGAGGGTAGTATATAAAAAACGGAGCTTCGGAAATGGTGGTCCGAATATAGACCACGAAATTGAGGACACTCTTCGGCTCTTCGTGGACAGTCGTACCGATCAGTTCGAGAATTTTCTTCACTCAGAACACGTGCAAGTGCAGGTCGGCTTGCGCTACAGTTTCGAGTGCACGATCGAAGAACTCGTCGTCCGATTCAACGCGGACGGTGGGTGTGCTTTCGGTTATAGGCTGTTTGTGTAGGTCATCCTTACTGGTCGAAAACTACCAGCCATCGGATCTTCCAGGACCGAATACGAATGGACGGACCATTCTTCGCTTCCTCGCAGCGACTCCAGAAACAGGCTATCGAGCGGGTGAGATTGCTGAGGCGCTCGACATCCCACGAGGAAGTGTTGGGACGACACTCAGCAGACTCCATGATCAGGGGTTTGTGCGTCACAAGGGCGAGTATTGGGCGATCAATCCCGACGCCTACGATGCACATACTGCGAGCTTGATTGGCTTGGCTGCCGTGAGCGAGCAGTTTGAGGGCGACTACTACGACAAGAATCCGGACTGGGATGCAAACCTCCCAGATCTCGATGAGTATGAAGATGCAGACTCGGGTGCGGAGTAGATCTGATGTATGAGCGTGGGGTAATTGTCGTCGCCGCAGATCCGTTCGGGCATACTCCCCGACGTCAGTATCTCATCCTCAGCGACTCGAGTCATCCATTTGCCGGCAACCAGTATATTGCACTCGGGATCTCGACGAAGGAGTACTCGGACAGTCTTCCGCTTGCTGGCGCATACGAGACCGGAACGCTAGACCGTGAGTCGTTTGTTTCGCCGTGGGCCATCGTCTCGCTGATGGATAGTGATATCGAGCGTGCAGTTGCTCAGGTCACTTCAGAGTTCACAGATAGGGCTGCCTCTCGACAGACACAATATGTCGAGTGACATCCCTCTGCATCGTTAGGTCCGGGAACGTCGGTGTTCTAATTCGACCAGATAATATAGCACCTAGTTTGGCATGCTACCACACTTCATGTTGGCCAGTAAATATATAATATTACGGTAAATCTGATTGACATGTACGCACCGCAAGACAATCGGTGCGGAACGATACCGAACACATGATCTCCCGCTCAGTCACCGTCGAAGACATCGATGAGTTGTTCCTCAGGTGGAACGACCATCTCAACGCATCGGCCCTCTATCGGCAAGCCCTCCGCGACGAGATGCAACTTCGCGACGTTGAGCCGCACAAACTCCGCGCACAACTCACCGAAGCGCGTGAGTTGGGCTACTCGCTCGATGAGATTGCAACCATGACGAGTCGCTACGCCGACCTCCAAGCGCTCGTGTACGACCACACCCAGTGATTCCCGTGTCTGACTCACACTCAGTCCTCTGCTGACGCTCAGTCCGTCCATCGGCTACGGCCCTCCCGATCCATCCTCCGACACGTCGCGATCGGGAGCATCCTGTTCACGATCGCTGCTGTCCAGCCAGTCGCCGCACAAGACAGCGTGGTCTGCAGCGCTGAGAAATTGCCGGGGATGGTCGAGGGGTTCTTCCAGATCACGACGACGCTCGGCTTCATTGGGTTAGCAGTCATCTGGCAGGCCGACTCCCTCGCTGAGATTTTCACGGCCAGCCCCGAACAAAAGAAACGACTCAAAGTCCACAAGCGCGCAGCACTCAAGTCCGCCCTCATCTTGGCGGTGCTCGGCCCACTGTACACCGTTGTGGCGTCGATCATGGGCCTCCCACTCGGTGACTGCGTGAACCTCGCTCCCTGGTAAGCGCACCCCCGACTCTGCCCTCCCATGGAGCACCGAGTGCCCTCCGTACTGGTAGCCGCCCTGCTCGTGTTGAGTTCCATTATCGGCCTCGCCACGGCACAGCCCCCGAGACCAGGGACTGAAACAAACGGCCTCACGGAAAACGAGTCGGCAACGCTCTGGTCTCGTGATAGCGACCGCTACGTCAGCCAACAAGACTACCAGCAGCAGTACGGCGACGAGCGAACGGCACTCCACCAACTCGCCAACGGGACTGACATCACGTTCACGCGGCCGCCGGCAACAGCCGCGACGTGGACGCGCAACGACTTCTCTGATCTCGACGCCGGCGGGCCCGACACGTCGACGTACCCGCCCCACGCGTCACTCGAAGATGGGACGTTCATCGACGATGCACACGCGACGATATTCGCGGTCACGCCCTCGACGCGTGGACATCTCGACGCAGGTGAGACCCCGCTCTATATCGCTCCCAATGGGACGGTTCGCGGGCTCGTCGACTATCGTGTTCGTGTTCCAACCGGGAACGAAACGGGCAATCGGACCGTCGATTGGACGCTTGTCTCCCACGAGATTGAGAACACCCGTCTGAAAATCGATGGTATCCCGGTTGCCTCGACTGCAGGCACTCACACGCCAGAATTACAGTATCAAACTACCCACTCGTGGAGCGCGAATCTCACGCTCGAAGCGACCATCTCCGTTCGCCTCAAGAAGACCGTCGAGACAACGGTTGGTGGCGAATCTGAGACGACAGTCAACTACCGGACCGAGACACGAACCGTCTCGGATACACTCGATACCGAGATTTACGACCTCGCGGCGTACCCCTACTACGCGCAGTATCCGAACGGGGATACTGGCGTCGCGATTTTCCAGTCCCGGCCGTGGCAGGGCTATACGCTCACCGATGATGCGTCCGCTCGCGTGCGTGGTGTGTGGCGGTTCTACACGGCTCGCGACACGAACTGGGACAGACTCGTTACGTCCACCAGCACGTCGACGACCACGGCACAGTCGGATGCGATTCCCGTCCGAGTTCACGCGTACCCCTCGCAGATCGGGCCGCGAGCGGAGCCCGTTCGCGATGGGCCGGATATCATCGATACGTGGGGGGCTGACCGGGCGTCACCCCGTGAGACGATTGGCGAGAACGTGACTGTCGAGGTCGTCAACGAGTCGTACACGCCGACCTATGGTCTGGCCATCCGTGCGAAGACCGTCGACCGGGAGGCGCTTCGAGTCGGCGGGATCGTTCGCGGGGTGAATGCCACAATTGTCGACCCCCAAGTCGGGTCAGCGCGACAGCTTCGAGAGAGTAACCTCTCTGTCGGGCTCGTTTCGCAGACGACGTCGAACGCGACCCTCCAAGTCGAGTTGCGCGACAACCAGACAGGTGCACCAATTGCATCGAATGGGAGTGACCGACAGTACCCGATTGGCGGCTCGGCACACAGCGGCTACATCACGGTGGGTGACCAGCGCATTGAGACCAACGAGAGTGGCGTCGCAATCGTCACGCTGGACGAGCCGGGGATCTACACGGTCCGCTACCACCCCGGCACGTGGCTTGGCCACGACCCCGCGTATGTGGGCGATACGGCTTCGGTTCGCTGGCACCCACTCGGAACTCTCGAGGGCTGGGTTGCGTTCGTGTTCGAAGTCGGCTGGCAGGCGATCCCGTTCGTCGTGACGTTCTACGCCGGTCGCCGGCTCCTCCGCATGTTTGGTCCGACAGATAGCTACTACCGAAACCAATGATTCCAACCGATTCACCGATTGATAGACGTACCGTCCTTCGAACACTCGGCGGGGCCGCACTCGCCAGCGTTGCTGGCTGCCTTGATGGTAGTCGCGGCTCCGGAACAACGACATCTGACCAGACGCCGGCGGCGACTGAGCGTGCTGGCCCGCTTTCACGCATTGCTGTTGAGGGACAAACCATCGTTGTCGAGATCGACGCTGACGCGCCCGTTGAGCAGGTGAACCTCATACAGCCGAATGGGGAACTGTTCGGGAAGCGTGGGCTTGCCGCCGGCGCACGACAGGTTTCGTTCGAAATTGGGACTGCCTACGAACCCGGCGAGTATCGTGTCGTCGCCTTGGATGGTGAGGAGACGGTTGCTGAGGGTTCTCTCGAGATTAGCCCCCAGATTGAGATTCAGGACGTTGGGCTGTTTCGGAATGTCCCGGATAAGCCGTGGGACGAGGTCTACGGTGAAAGCCCGACTGATGCAAAAAAGAACGGTGAGGCATTCGTCACGGTCAAAAATAGAGGGAGCGGACCGAATGCAATCGTCGAACTCCACTTTGCTGGTGATGTTCCTAACCCAATCGAAAACCCACGTGGGAACGGAATCTATGAAAAAAGTAGTGTCGTAGTCCCTGCAGGAGAGACAGTTGATATTTTCAGCAGTTCATTCCCATTCGGTTCAGCCATTGGGGAAGATGGGATGGGCTGTTCGACTGATGGGAATAGTGGACAGTTTACTGTAGTCATAGACACTCGGGTCGCGGGTCGGCAGGTCACAAGGGAGTACAACGTGGAATATACTGACTCCGAAGAGATGCAAAACTGCGATATTTCGATTAGTGAGGCCTGAGTATGGTTGATCTCATTGACGTCGTATTAGAGGGTTTCAAAGACATTGTTGGTTGGATTATTGGGCTCTTCATGGATGCCCTGTCAACAGGGTACAATACACTTTCCGAGGAGATGTTTGGGACTCCGACGCCCCAGACTGATGGCGTATTCATTTTTGGGGAACCAGCCAGTGAGCCGTGGTTGACAATCCGAGATGCACTCGTTGGTGGTGAGATAATGCTCATCGCATTGTTATTGCTCGTCATCTGCGTCCAAGCCCGGCACACTATCCGAATCTTCAATGTTGGTAGTGCCTACGAGGCCAGAAAAACGAAGAAAACTGCATGGGTTGGTGCGTGTTTGATTGTTGTTTGGTATTGGGCTGGTGTTCTTTCGCTTTATCTTATTGATGGGTTTACTCTCGTCCTTACTCCCAACTATGGATTCTATTCGGAATGCTATGTTAGGCTTCCTTGGTGTAACGATATCTAACCCTGCACTCTCTCTGGTGTTTGCGCTAATTGGCGGACTCTCTATGTGGGCTCTAGAAGCACTATTCTATATCCGGAAGATTCTGGTCTATGTCTATCTCTACGCGATGCCGGTTGCAATCGCACTCGGGTACGGAAATGTGCCCGTCGTCTCTGACGTTGCAATGGGGTTCTGCAAGCGGTTCGTCCCTCTCGCTGTTCTCCCCTTGCCTGCTGCAGTCGTCTTCAAAGGTTATGACCTGATCTACGGTGGTGGAACAATGGTCCCACAGACCGACTTCCTGAAGTTCTTAGTCGCAACCTCGCTCCCACTAGTTGCTCTCTACATTACGTGGAAGACGTTCACGTACGCGACGCCCCTCACCGCGAAGGTGATTGGTGGTGCAACGCGAGGCGCAGCCCTCGTCGGCGGCGTCGCAGCCGGCGCGTATGTTGGTGGCGCTGGCGTCGCGACGACGGCCGCCCGCTGGGGACCGAAAGCTGCCGCCGGCCAAGCCCTCGCCCAGCGAGCAGCCGCACAGCGTGACTCGACTGATGACAGCGACGGACTGCCGTCGTACCGTCGGACCGAAAACGAACCCCGCACCCGCTAACCATGTCGACAGATCAAGACACAGCCGCCCGGCGTATCATGGACCAGTTCGGCGAAGCGAGTCGCATCCCCTACCTCAACATCGAAGAGGGCGACGTCGGCGTCCTCATCGCCCTCCCAATCTGTGGGTTGCTCCTCGCCGGCCTCACTGGCGTTGAATCACTCGCCGTCCCGCTTATCGCAAGCGGCCTCGGGATGGGCGCGGCCATCGTCTACGTCGCGCCCGACCATTTGAACGCGTGGACCTGGACGAAAGACGTCTATCGCTACGTCAAACGGCCCCGGATTACGTTGAGTGCGCCAGCCCATCCAGACAGCCAAACAAACGAAACCGTGCGCAATGAGGGCGGGCTCGCGAACTACACACCATTCACGCCGGACGAGCGAACCCAAGACCTCACGAATATCGAGCGAGCGTGGCCCGGCGCCGGCGCGATTCAGCGGACTGACGGCGCCATGGAAGCGTTCATCGAAATCGACCCGGGGAACATGGACTTCGCGATGGCCGACGACTGGGCGCAACTCCAGGATGCAGGCGCTGAGTTCGCCAACAAAGAACTCGACTCGAAGCTCAAACTCCACGCGACAACCCGGTCATTCCCGGTCGAGCAGATCACCGAGACGATCGAGGAGCGACTCAACGACGAAGACGTCACACAGAACCCGATCTTCCGGGAACTCCTCGAAGAGTATCGGGAGACGCGGCCCAAAGAGATGCGTGACCGCGGCATTCAGCAGGTTCGGTACTATATCGGGGTGGAAGTCACGCCGCTCGAAGTCTACGACCGATACCGCGACGAAGGAACGCCGGCTGAAAAGTTGACGCAGTTCCCCGTGATTGGCATCCTGTTCAACCCGTTTGTCACGCGGCGTGCGGACCTCTCAGACGCGGAGCGTCGCGCCCAGATGTTCGAGAAACTTGACGACCGTATCGCGGATGTCCGCTCCGAGTTCATCCAGCAGGCATCTGGCTGGTCCGCCCACCGACTCAGCACGGTTGAGTTGTTCGTTCTGAACATGGACTTCTGGAACGGCGAGGAACACGAGTTCGAGACCGCGACAGACGTGATTCGCGACCAACCAATTCTCGGTCGGTCACGCCGGGAGGAGGCATTCGATGCGTAACCTCCCGTTGCAGGCGAGCCGCGGTGTCCTTACTCAACTCACCCAGTGGGCCCAACAGCCGACATCACCCGAAGGTGCAGCACTCTATCTGGGGACCATCGTAGTCCTCGGTATCGGCGGGACAGTCCTCTGGCAACGATATCGAACCGACGACGAACCGGAAGTCGACCTCTCGGACGTCCTCGACGAAGAGACGCTTGAAGCGGGCGACGCAGAAGGCCAGCTCCTCGACAAGATTTCGGAGTCACACAAGACGGCAACGGCCCCAGCAGCGATTGAATGGGATACTCGTGCAGCTCGCGTCGGTGAACAGTGGACGTCGACGCTGTACATCGCTGACTACGCCGACTACCCGTACGACGGCTATCTGAGTGACCTCTTCGAATTGACCGACGTCAAGTTCGACCTCACAGCGCACATCACGCCGAAGAACCAACAGCGCGCACGAAACGAACTGCAAGATATCGCGGACGACCTGCAGGTCGACGCGGATTTAGAACAGAGCGTCCGGAGTGAGTATCTCCAAGAGCGGGCGAACGAAGCGGCGGCGACGTACAAGGCCGTCGAGAGTGGCGCGAGCGTGTTCGACCAAGGCCTGTTTGTCACCGTCCGCGCCGACGACAGGGACAACCTCCAAGATGCCGTCAGAGCAGTCAAAAGCGCGCTCCGTGACGAACCCGCGAACCTCACGCCGAAGACGGCTATCTGCCGGCAGGACCTCGCACTCCAGTCCGCCGCGCCAATCGGCGACAACGTCTTCGGCCGGGAGTCGATTGCCCTCGGTGGCGCTGTGGGCTCGCTTCTGGCGTCGCCACACAACGCGACGATTCTCGAAGAAGGGGGCGTCGAGTTCGGGATTCACAAGGACAACCAGAGTCCGGTCGTCATCGACCCGTTCGCCCGGGATAACGGCTATGCGATGTTTACTGTCGGCGACACCGGCTCTGGCAAATCGTTCGGTGCGAAAGAGAACTTCATCCGGTCGATTGAACAGAGCAAGGACCGCATCGGCATTATTCTCGAACCGCTCAACAACTGGGCGGGCGTCTCCGAAGCGCTCGACGCCAAGCGAATTACCGTCGGTGGGACGCTCGGACTGAACCCGCTCGAAATCCGCCAGACGCCCGAGCACGTCCAACGGGCAATGGGTGAGGACGCGAGTCCGTTCAACGAGAAACTCGACGACGCGATGAGCTTCCTGACGAATTTCTTCGCCCTCCGTGGCATCTCACTCGGTGACCGCCGAACGACACTCGAACTCGGACTCAGACACGCCTACGAGCGTCATGGCATTACGGATGATATCACGACGCACGGCAACCCTAGTCCGACGATTCGAGAAATGTTAGACGTCTTCGAAGAGATGGTTGACGACCCTGAGTCGTTCGTCGTTCGGTCGGACGCAGAAGCTGAGAAAATCAGCGACGATGCGACGTGGTTGATCGACCAACTGCGACCCTTCGAAGAAGCGGGCCGCTACGCGAATCTCGGGAAGGAATCGGAGTTCGACATCCGCGACGAGAAAGTCATCTACCTCGACCTTGCCCAGCAAGAAGGCAGCGTCGACAGCAGTACGGCCCTGACGATGCAGTTGCTCATCTCGCTCGTCTACGAGCGGGCGAAAGAGACGGACAAGGAGGTCGTGTTCGTGATCGACGAAGCGCGGTACATCATGCAGGACGCCGCGAGTCTGGCGTTCCTCGAAACGGTGTTCCGACACCACCGCCACCACGACCTCTCAATTCGACTGGTCACCCAGACCGTCGACGAGTTCTTCGAGCACGCTGAGTCCGAAGCCATCCTTGACCAGTGTGCCGTCAAGCAGTTCCATCGTCTGGATGGGATGGACGAGGAGTGGGCCGACGAGTTTGGCCTGAATCACGCCCAGATGCGGTATGTGCAGGACGCGGTTCCCGGGAACGAGGACGCTGGCTTTTCAGAAGCCTTGGTCGGCGTCGACGGCGAGTGGCGGGGTATCAGAGTCGAAGCAATGCCCAAAGAAAAGCAGGTCATCGATTTCGACCCGACCGAGCAGCGGCGGGTGTCGCTGCCCGGGGCTGGTGAGACAGCAGTTTCAGCGGATATTGAGGCCTTTCGGACGGAGTTAGCGCAGCACGCAACCAGTGAGTCACAAGACATGCAGACAGATTCAACAGCAGCAGACAACGGCCAGCTTGGAGGTACCGACGATGCCTGAGCGTGAGTATCTTCGCGTGACGCCGACATCGGAGGCACTCACAGCGCGTGGCATCCCGCAGACCCTTGAGAGTCTTCACAAACTGACCCCTGACAGCTCGGGCCTGCGGTCGAAACTCAACCCATTTACATCCGCGACACCACCGCGCTTCGAGTTCCTTGCGCTTAGTACGGGGCAAGACGCGCCGGTTGAGTTCTACTATGGTGCTGACGACTATCTCGGAACACTCGAAGAGCGGCTTCGGTCGATCTATCCGAAAACGTTCGACATCGAGCGTGTCGAGGTGGACGTCGCGTCGAAGCTGATTCACCCGGTTGCATTGTCTCACGAGGAGTTCGTCGAGCGGTACCAGCAGGGTGACCTGCAGTATGAGTTCACCGACGACGAACAGTATTCGGCTGCAGACGTCGACGCCGGTACACGACGCCAGACGGCGGCACAACCACAACACGTGAGTCTGGGGATTCACCGACGGGCTGCTGCCGACGAGATGGGTGGCAGAACGGCGGACGGACTGGTGTCGGTTGGAGAGACAGTTGTCGAACTCGAAACGACTGATTCGCTCGCTGACGAGGTTCCACCCACGTCGGTCGAGAAGCCGACAGTAGCCGCAGACGGGACGATTCTCGCCCGCCCCGCGGCCGACGCCGTCTCACCACGGGGCGTGCGGTGGTGTGGGTCGGCAGTTCGAAAGCAAGACTGGATGTCGTCGTTGACACCGCTGACTGCGACGCCCGACGAGAGCACGCTGCCGGCGGTCGACGAACCGGGTGCTGTGCTTGCGTCGCTGATCGACCACCTGAACGATGCGCGCGAACCGCTCGCGTTCCAAGTCGTGTTTCAGCGCCGAAAGAGCTGGCAAGCGGATGCGGAACTCCGCAAAGAGGACTTGAATGATGGCCGGGATACGCTGTCGCAGAAGATCCTTGGCGACTTGCTTGACCCCGAATTAGAGTACGAACGGCGGACTCGTGATGAGTTGAGTGACATCGTCGTCAAGCGGCTTGACGCGATTGATGCGGTCAATCCCAAACGCTCGTACACGACGAATATCCGGGCGATTGGCGTACCAACGAGTGAGGCTGGTCGCGACGCCCTTGATGACCGCCTGTCATCACTCGCGCCAGTGTTCGACCCACTCGACGGCCCGTTCTACGAGATCGAAGCGACGCGGCTTCGAGACCGTGGCTTCCGACAATCGAAGAAAGAACAACACGCGCAAGCAGCGCTCCAGCGACTCCTCTCGCGGGAGGTAACGACCGGACGCGGTAAGACCCGGCCGGGGTTAGTTCTCTGTGGGGCCGAGCTTGCGAACTTCATCTTGGTTCCGTCGTCGGACCAACTGACGGTCGAAGGAACGCGAGGGACGCGTGCTGAACAGCAGAGTCGTGATCCGCTTCCGTGGCCCAATCCCGACTTAGTCCAGCAGTTCCGGGAGGGGATGGCCATCGGGTATGCACTCGATGAGAACGGTTCGCCGCAACAGCGTCCGATCCGGATTCCGCCGAAGCTCCTGACGACACACTACGGTCGGTTTGCCTCGACTGGAAGCGGGAAGTCGAAAGCAATCATCAACGATGCGCTGTCGCTCCGTGAGACGACCGGTGGGCCCGTCGTTATCGTCGACCCGAAGGGCGACGGGATGTGCGCCAACTACCTTCGGAGTCATTACGAGCGCTTCAACGGGCTGGACGATGTCTACCAATTCCGCGTCCCCGAGACGATTCCAGCATTCTCCTTTTTCGACATTCGGCCGGCACTCGAAGCCGGACGGAATCGAGAAGACGCGATTCAGGACAAGGTCGACCACTTCCATGACATCATGCGGATGATCATGGGCCGCGAGCAGTATGGACAAGCGTTCGTTGCCAACGAGATCCTCAGCTACCTCATCAAGGCGCTGTTCGACGAAGAGTACGGAAGTGACGTCTTCGGGTTGGACGACCTCTTTGCGGCCGCACTCGAGATGCAGCGAGAGCGAACTGTGCCACCGGTTTCGGCAGACAACCGGAGCGTTGAGGAGTCGCTTACACGGCACTTCGCGAAAGACGATCACCAGTTCCAGGTGTCGATGGACGCTGTCGGGAACCGCCTCGACAAACTCAGAGAGGATGCCCACCTGCGACGGATCTTCAGCCATGTCCCGGAACAGGATGACAACGGCGAATACGTCGACAACCGATTCGACTTCCGCGAGTTCCTGGACGAAGACGCCACGATTCTGTTCGACTTGGGCGACCTCCGCCCGGAGGCACAGCGAGCGATCACCTTGCTCTTGCTGAGTAACCTTTGGGATGCGGTGCAGGTGCGTCGACGTGACGGGAACACGGACTACGAGAACCTCACCAACCTCATCATCGAGGAGGCGGCCCCCGTCGCAGCAACGAAACTCGTCTCCGAGCAGTTGCTTCCACAGGGGCGGTCGTTCGGTCTGAGCATGGGACTGGTGATGCAGTTCCCCGGCCAGGTTCGAAATCGGAACGAACGCGCCTACGATGAGGTCCTCAACAACATCAAGACGAAGCTCATTGGAAACATCTCCATCGAGCGTGGCCTCGCTGAATCGCTGGCCCACGAAGATCTGAGTCCGACCGACCTCCGAAATCGAATCAACACGCTCCCCAGCGGGGAGTGGATCGCACAACTGCCGAGTCCGTCATTCGGGGAGACGGGTCCAGCCCCGTTTTCGGTGAAGCCGCTCCCGATAGCGGCCGGGCATCCAGAAAGTGACGAGCCGTTGTCTGTCGAACAGGCGGACCACTTCGAGACCGTGGCCCTCCCGCGACTGTCGGAGCGAACACAGGCACAGTACGGACTTGATGAGACTCCCATCCAACCGGAGACGGCCGATGACGAGGGCTGGGGGAGTAGACCAACCGATGACCAGTCGGTACCCGCTGATTCAGCTAACTCGGTGGACTCGCCGCAGTCGTCGTTTATTGGACAAGCAACTAGTGGTTCAGCAAGCGACGAAGAGAAGCAAGAGAACGGCGCTGACACCACCACCTCCCTGTTTGGGAATACCGGGATGGCTGAGTCGGGCAAACCAGCCGATGAAGAAGAGCAAGCTGCTGTCGGCGAAAGTGGCTCCTCACCAGTACTGGCTGGTGGTGTAACCGTTCCAGATGACGAACTCCAGCGCCGCGGACTCACACACGGTGATGTCCAGTTCTTGGCTCGTGTCTTGGACGTGATGAACAGAGATGCACCAACTCACACGCTCCTGGATCATATGAGTGCGTTCAAAAGCGACTTTGAGAACTTGGACGTACAACGACTCGCCGAACAAAACCTGCTCGAAGAAGGGCGAGCCTGCAGTCGGAAATACTACACCGTCCTCCCGGCAGGGCGTGAACTGCTCGGACAGAAGCTCAAGGTCGGCCCTGGTCAGGGGGACATCGGTGAGAAGACACCGCACAAGGTCGGTGTGAAGCTGCTCGAACTGTGGTTAGACTCCCGCGACGACGTCGCGCAGGTCAAGCCGTACTACGAATACGATGAGGAGACGGTGTTCGACGTCGCCGGCTTCGACGCTGACGGGGAACTCGTGTGGGTCGGTGAAGCCGAACTCGCGAGTAACAACAAACACGCACCGGTTGACGACTATGACAAGCAGAGTGCGGTGGATGTGAACGCTGTCTGGGCGTTCAACAGACGCGAGACAGCCGTCGAGGTGTTGGACTGTCTCGCAGAAGCCGACCGGATAGAGCATAGCGTAGGCGGACGCGCCGCGCGTCGGTTCTCGGATATTCGAGAAGCCGTTGAATCGCTCAACGCAGAAGGGATGACGACGATTCGGAGCTTCAACAAACTTGACGAGGAGTTCAACACATGAGTTGGCGCCACGCAACCCGCGAGGAGATCTACAGGTACTACACAGAGGAGTTCCCCTCATACGTTGACGAACTCCCATCGTTCATCACCGCGAAGGGGCCGAAACAGTACGCACTCGCGTTTCGAGAACCACATCCGGTACGGAAAGACGGAGTCCCAGACAAGGACTTCATCCGTCGAGATACGTGGCAGACGAACGCCTCAGGTGACCGGACCTCAGCAGCGTTCCACGACTTCGACGACGTCCTCGAGTTCATCCGCCATCCAGCACGGAACGATCCACTTGGACGGAGCGACTTCGCGCTCGCCGATCCTGATCTGCTCGACAAACCAGACCCGCGTCCTGATGCGGTCTACTACGCCCTCGATCACTGGGAACGACCGTGGGTGCTCCTGATCGATATCGACGCGAAAACGATAGCCAGAGAGCGAGCAACACGGGTAGTGTCGGACGAGGATGGTTTGGGAGACAGCGAGGCACTGCTCGATTCCGCGGGTATTCTCGAGGCAGAGCCAGCAGGCTACCCGTATGCCTTCGAGGATATAGATCAGGCCATCGAGTACGGTTTCGAGGTGCGGGACATCTTCGAGGACGACTTCACCGCCGAGGAAACGATGGTGGTGTACAGCGGTCAAGGCGTTCACGTCTATCTTCTCGATACGGACCTCGCTCATCGGTACGACGCTAAGAGTCGAGAAGTACTGAACGACCTTCTGCAAGACACCTACGAGATTCCCATCGACCCAGTAGTTACCGCCGACCGCCGTCGGGTTGCTCGGCTCCCCTACTCGTTGCACACTGATGTCTGTCGTATCGTCACGCCGATTGAGAGCCCGAACTTTGACGTTCAGTCTACGATACCGGAGGTGCTCAGAGAATGACTCAGTCAACGCCTGTTGAGGACGAGCGGGCTGCCTATCGCGTTGCGACGCTTCCGCCCGAATATGGTACGACGCGGATCAACCAACTGTTCACCCGGGGCTACAATCGCTACATCGTCGACGGCGAAGAGCAACCAGGAGATCTACTGACCGACCTCGAACGGTTTGGGACGGCGGCGTTCAAAGAAGACGTCAGAGCCGACGCCGCAGAGGAGCCCTTCGTCGATAAACCTGGAATACTCGCTGTCCTCGCGACGTTGAGTGCTATCTGTGTCAAGGCACACCCGAAGTTCGAACACGCCCCACCGCGAACGGTGCAGGTCCTCTACGATATTCGTGAGCTCTACGTCAACAATCTCGCTTCCCTCCTTCGAGAATTCGGTGATGGGAGTCTCCAACAGGATATCGCAGAGGTGCTGTACGCAAAAGACCCCGGAGAGGACGGACCACACCCCGGTCGCGTTTGTACGGGGATCAAAGAGATGCCCGAGTTCGGTGAGGGGTTGTATCTCGAAATCCCGATGGCCGCAGCATCGAGGAAGTGCCTCGTTCACGCCGATACTGAGTCCGGAGAAGCCGGGGAACTGCTCACTCGCGTCGAGAACAACTGCCTCTATGTGCCCGTCGGTTGATTTCGACACGAAGTATCGCGAGTACGCCAGACGTGCGTTCAAGAAGCTCCTGCGGGTCCAGGAGGAGAACCTCTCTGAAGACCAGCTGACGTGGCTAACGACGAACGAGTCGGCCATCACAGAGCGTATCGACCGCTTCATCGAGACGGGACACCACGAACGAATCTGGCGAGATTGGAACCCCGGTGAACGGACCATCCGTGTGCTCAGAGACGCGATTCGAGACGCTCCAGACGAGGTCGTCTCACTGGGAGAGTTCCACTCGGCGAAGGAGCTGTTTGAAGCAGTGGAGGCGTACGACCCAGAAGCGAGCTGGAAGCGAGACGTGTGTAATCGCATCTCGAGTCCTCGGAGTCTCGGAAACCTTCTCGCATCCCAGCGCGACCACCGGAGTCTGACCATTCGAGAGCACGGAAGTACGAACCATTATCGGATTCAGGAGTCTTCGCGTGGCGTCCAGCCTCTCGACGTCGAGTCAATCAAGGACCTATTCGAACTCCCGTGTATGGCGAACATGGCCGAACGTCTTCACGAGAAGAAACCAGTCCGAAAGGACCTATACAACTTTGCCCGGATGGTGATGTGGCTGCCACAGTACCAAAACAGCGACCTTGAGACGATTGTCACAGACCTCAAGGACGTCTTCTCCCGGTGGCCTTGGTACGACGAACAGCTCACCGACTACCAGATTCGCTACGAGTTCTCGAACACCATTGGAGGCGACACCCCGCTTCCGATGAACTGTGACAACGACGATATGCAGCGGTACTGCATCGGCCAGGAGCAGTGCCCCTACTCAATCTGGGGAAGTCTCCCATTCCCAGACGAGATGTATGACCAACTAAGTGGAACGGAGGGTAACGGAAACGAGTTCTAACGCAGACAGACAACTATCAGTTATATTACCATTATTAGCGGACAGCGATGTGACGGAGATTGAAAACCCGTCATGCACTTTTCAGGCTTTCAGTCGACCAATTTGGACAAGAATGGGTATCGTGCTGGAAGGATAGTCTCGCAACTCATCAGTTGGGGTCGGTCAGTTCTGCTAGGGCTTGATTCTAATCTGACCCCAATCCTCTCGAATACGGGGCTTTCAACACCTCGTCAAGCACAATCTCGCTGAATAACCATTTTTCGGAACCCGTCGAGGACATTAGTAACGCCTAGGAACTGCCCGACGGACCTCTTGCTAAATCTAAGGGCGTTTCAACTCTCTCTGCACCTCCAAAATCATCCAAAGGAAGACTAGGGTACACGGGTGCAAACGCCGCTGGCTCTCTTCGGGTGAAGGGCCATCAAACGACGAGCGTCTCTCGCAAACATGTCAGAATCAACTCATTAGGTGACGATGGGATCCGCGGTGGAGTTTGTCGCCCCCAAGAGAGACGAGGGGGCCGTCGTAGTCACCCACTCAACAACCATGTCTTCCGACTACGAGCAACAGCGATCACGACTCCCTAGCGAGCACACTGAACATCCGAGCGAAGAACCGTGGGCAGATCTCGAACTGTCGCTCCCCCACGGCAGAAGTCCAACTGGCATCGTCTCATTCGTCGAGCGTGTACTCGTCGAACTCACCCACGAAGACGTCGGAGCCGAGTTCGTCTCGACGAGCGTAGCAGGCGTGAAGCGGATACAGTTCATCGCCGTCGACGACGTCGGCCAGCGGTTCCAGAAGCGGTATTTCGACGAACGTCTCGGCTGGGACGAAACAACAGTCAGCCGTAAAGCAGTTCGTGAGGAGTTGGTCAACCGACTCTCGCGGTCGTCACTGGGCAGTGATGTAGGTCAGCATGGCGTCGTCGACGATCAAGACAAATTCCAGGTGATGCCAGTTCCGGAGCTGTGAATTCAGGAGTGATGTCTTAACCAACAATAGCACAAGAGAATAACGTCTGTTGGTTAAGATTGTGGTATGCGGGTAGATCCCGCCCCGCACAAAGACAGGAAACTATTCCCCGAAGTGAGAACTATATCCTGTGGCACGCAAGAACAAGTATGTCCAACAGCGAGTCTCCAGACGGCCCGCCTTCCTTCGAGGATGCGTTTCGTGGCGACGACGTTGAGCAACGCATCTACGGGACCATTCTCCAGACTCGTGAGCCGACGACAGCAAGCGCCATCGCCGACGTTGCCGACTGTGACCCGAAAACGGCTCGGAAATATCTGGGCTGGTTCAGTGAACTCGGTATCGTCACGCGCCACGACGGTCACCCGGCCACGTACGAGCGCAACGACGCCTAATTCGAGTGGCGGCGAATCAACCAGCTCGCGGCCGACCACTCCATCGAAGACCTCCAGCAGCGCGTTCGGGAACTGAGCTCGCGGATTGAGGCGTACGAGGACACGTATGGTGCTCCGACGCCAGCGGCCGTCGACGCCATCGCCGCTGCCGAATCGGGCGACGACCGGACGATTGACGACGTCTACGGTGACCTCGGCGACTGGGCGACCGCCCGGGACGAGCGGACACGCTACGAACGTGCCCGTCAGCAACGCGCCCGTACCGACTGCCAAGAGAAATGACGGACGTCGAGTGTTACAACACGAAAGAAACGACTATTGGCTAGCGCGAGAGAGTCGCAATTGTGACTGACGACGTCGCGTATCCTTCGGTCGAGCTCATTCTCGATCTCCACGAGCAGATCGTTGACGAGGGCGACGCCACAGAACCCGGAATTCGATCGGAGGACGCAATCGAATCTGCAGTGCAGTACGTCTCTGAAGGATACTTTGGGGAGGTTCCACAGACACTGCATGAAAAAGCGGTACATCTGATGCGGCTTCTTGTTGCGGATCATCCGTTCGTCGACGGGAACAAGCGAACGGCGCTCCGAACGGTAGTCGTCTTCTACATGCTGAACGGGTACACGTTCGACTACGGTGACGAAATTCGCGCCTTACTGCACCGCTTTGCGACCGATGAATCCGCCGTCGACACTGAGACCGCAGTGATCTACTTCCGAGCGTGCGCTCGTCGCAACTGATAAAGGGACACACAGAGTATGTTCGACACAGAGATGGCGTCCAGCACCGATTCCTCGGCGACGGTCGATGAAGAAGTTCGCCGATTATACGAGCGGTATCAGGCGGCCGATAGCGACGAGGAACGTCATGCGATCGCCCTTGAGATGGGGAAACTTGACGGACGCCGCCACGCAGAGATCTACGCCGCACTCGAAGACGAGTAAGCCAACAGAATTCTTCCGACTCCCCGCCGACTCGCCCCACCCCCGGCGACGACGCTTCGTGGCTGACCGACCATCGCGACGTGCTTCGACTCGTCCTCGACGACATTGAAGACCGGATAGCTGCCCTGTGAAGTGAGTAAGAGTCACAGTCTCGCATGGGTTGTTTATCGGCGTCTCTAGAACACTTTGCGTTTTAGTGTCTTGCAGTCCACCGGGTTCTGATGAATTCGCAGAACTGCAGATCCTGTACGATGCGAACGAGACGCGATACGTCTCTTCAACGCCAGAAACATGCAGCACGTGACAGCATGCGCAGCGTGACTCACTATGGCTGATCCCAATCTCTTCGACGACACGAGTGTTACTCCACACAGTTCGAGAAACTATAGCTCGCTGTCTTTGACCGCGACTGAACGGTCAACCGCGGTGCAGGTAGAGTGTCCTACACTCTCTCCCGCTTCGCTGGTTACTGTGGTCAAGACCAAGTCGTGAAGTCGTGTCACACGCCGCAAACCGTGCCAAGGGCGACATCGCCCGTCTCTGGAGGCTCACTCAGATTAGATTTATTACTACCACAGCTGTTAGCGTTTTTCGTGCACATTGACAGAACTCGGATTCGTCGACTTGCAGAGCGACTCGACGAGGAGGGTGTCGTCAATCGGCATCGTCGAGAGACACGATCGGAATTCGAGCTCGTCTATTCTGTGTCGATTCCACCCTCCACGGAGGACTTAGATACAGTCTTCAAACGCGTGATTCAGGCCCGCTCTCAACCCCTGGGCCAAGAAGCGTACGAAATACTCGTGGCCAACATCGATCCCACTTCAGTTCTCTCCTTGGACAGCCGAGACGAAGCGTTTCGTCGACTATATGAGCAGAAACACATCGGTCAGAAGATCGCCAACGAGTTCCTTCGCATTGCCGTTGACGTCCTCAATGTGAATCCCGAGTGGCGCAATGACCTTCACGTCGCCCTCGATACGAATATCCTCCAAGCACTCGTGAAGACTGGAGGAATTCGGCTGAACTCCTCGGAAGCAAATCGGTCGGTCGGACGTCTCGTCAACATGGATCCCGATGCTGACCCGAACAAACTCATCGGGTACAACGATCTCCAAGACGCATTCCAGGACGCAGCGGCGCACATTGATCAGCCTCGTATAGTCTTTGACGAACTATGGACCGAACACCGTTCGTTCATTGCAGACCCACTCCTCCGTCCACAGAGCATCTTCGCCGACTTACTCATTGAGAAATACCTATAGTTCGGATCTGTTGCTGTGTCTCGGGGTTAGTTTCTGTTGCTGTCTAGTCGTGATGACACCTCCCTCGCAGCTACTTCTGCTCACTCCGTGGTGCAACCGCTACGCGCCAACGGAACCCCATCTCGCGAAGAGTGGGGTTCGGACGATGTCGATGTGAGAATGAACGAAACGGTTGTCCAAGGTCGTTTCTGAGACCTCCCATAGGGTGTCCACAGATGTTTACGCCACCACAGAGCAATCATCTACCCATGGCCACGGATCTTACTGAACGGGTGCAAGAAATCGCCGAAGCGCGGGGCATCCCCGAATCAGAGATCCTTGAACAGGCGTTGGAACGCGGCGTCGAAGATCTCTGGGTTGACCTCGTTCTCTCGCGATACATAGACGACGAAATCGACCGCGAGACCGCAATCAACCTCGTCGGTCGAGACCGCGTCAAACGAGCAGAGCAGGAGGTACAGGCTATCGAAGACGACGTTCGGTGGGGACTGAATGCGTGATCCTCGCGGTTGCTGATGCGGGCCCTATTATTCATCTCGACGAGATTGACGCGCTTGCTTGCTCTCGGTCGTCGATGAGTTGTTGATTCCACAGACTGTCTACCAAGAACTCGAGGCGGGAACGGTCCCACCTGCGCTCGAAACCATTGAGTACGAACTAGTCGAGAGTGACACAACTGATCTTGGCGTCGAGTTGGATCCCGGTGAGACAGCTGCACTCGCCATCGCATCTGAACGCGCTGCCGTACTCCTGACCGACGACCTTGCAGCACGAGACGCTGCGAACGATCGCGATGTGGAAGTCCATGGCTCGATTGGGATTCTCGTGCTTGCGTTCACACGGGGAGAACTCGAGAAATCAGCGGCGGCTAAGCTGATGCGAGCACTCCAGACTGAAACGAGTCTCTTCGTTACTGACGCTGTGGTTGAGCACGGTATCTCACTCCTCGATGAGTGCTAATTACCGACGACGGCAACGTTGTCGGCTATCGCAACCTGCAACTGGACTGACTCTCCGACTGGGCTGTTTCTCGTGCACACCGTGAGACGTACAGCACGCAATAGGGTGCGCTGCGTGACTCTCTATGCCTAGTCCCGATCCGCACGACGACACGAGTTGCGACTACGAACAGTTCGAAAAAGAACAGCTTATCCAGGACCGCGATGCCGGCAGCGTCGACATGGCAGACCTTGACGACGGAACGGCCCAGTACATTGTCAGCGAGCTCATCGACGCGGACATCGTCACTCCGGTCCCCGAGGACCGCGTTCTGGTTCACGAGCCGAGCAGCACTGCGTTTGGCTCAACGATGCAGCTGGCCGTCTTCCACCGTGGCTGGACGGCTGGCCGCGGTGCTGACGTGGACGACGAGTGAGACAGCAGACGCTCACGGGGTGTCCCTTTTTGTGACACCCCCGCCCGAGACCGAGACTAGCGTGGCCCACACCAAGACAGGACGAATGGGTCACTCATTCGGTCTGCGTCGACTGCGCAGTCCAGTCGGCGGCGAACCCGGACGGGCGTGCTCACCAGGACTGTGACGATTGTTGGCTCATCATCGATACACGCCCTTGGAGTGGTGTTCGACGAGGGCGTTCTGCAGTAGTCGTTATCGAGCTGCCAACTGATGCTGGTTACTCTTGGGTTGGCCCTCCGAATGATACCCAACTGCGATCGGATTGGATCTAGCGTCTGCACACGTTTAATCCAGCGGCCGGTAATGATGCAGATCGTCTGTTGCACCCGGATGGCTCGGCAGGTCGATCTGGGCGACGTGTTCGTAACGAGCGGTAAGGACGTCGAAAAATCGCATATCTGCGAACGCCTTGTATCCCTCTCCGGGTCGCTCGCCGATGTAGACGACGTCACCGTCGTGGAGGAGGAGTGCCTCGTAGGCCATCGGCCCGACTGGTGGCCAACAAAGGACGAGTGTCTCCGTCTCGCTGTACTCCAACAAGACATCTTGGTCGCCAGACTCGACTGGGAACCACGGATCGAGGATTGGATCGATGTCGTAGGCAGTGATGTCGGCACCGCAGTTGTCGAGTTCGGACGCCCAGTAGCCCTTCCATGCCCCGAGTTCGATGAGTGGCCCCTGCTCGCGCAGATACTCCAGTGCCTCGCGTGTTGGAATCGCAAACGCGTACTTCGCGATCAGCCGCTGTTGGACGTCGGTCTCCCACTGCGCTGAGATGGGCATACCGATGTCACACTCGCGTTTGCGACGTCTGAGCCTCGTGAGTGCTTCTTGGATTGCCGTGATGTACTCGATGGTGTCGTCCTCGTTACAGACTGTTTCGACGAAGTCAGCCCACGAGACAGAGATCGACGCTGGTTTCTGGTCGCGATAGCGGTCGCTTATGTCTTCAGGGTCGCCACCCCGCCTGCGAATCTCATCACGTGGATACTCGGTCATCACTCGGTGAGGTGCTGCCAGATCGTGGTAGGGTCGGCGTCGTTGAGCATAGCGTTCGTCTGTATCTTTCGGAGTTCGGCAACACAGCGCTCGGCGACGAGTGGATAGACGTTTCCAGGCACGATCGCCCTGTCGAGTTGCATAATCTCGGGGTAGTTTTCGGCCCAAATGTCCTCAACAATTCGCGGATAAAGGTCATTAATGAGGTGCTGGCCGAACTCGCGGCCATCTTCGACGACCATCGTTCGGACCTCTTTCCGGATACGCGCCGGCGTACAGTAGGTTGCAACGAGATACTCCGCACCCGTTTCGGCCTCATCGGGATTCTGGCCAAACTGTTCACGGTTCAACTCGTGAAATGCCTCACGGACGATTTTCACGCGGCGCTCATACGTGTCGCTGCGCACAACGACACCCTCTGCGTGGACGCCCGCTGCAAGTGACGACGGCGGCACGTCGAATGACTCGGGATCGATAGTACTCTGTTCTTCGAGGATTGTCGCCGGGAGGAACGAGCGCTCGCTCGGGGTATCTTCGTGGCGGATGCGTTCGAGGATACGCCAGACTGTGGGTGTGTCGAGGAATCCCGCGAAAGTCTCCGTGTAGGGGTTCCCTGCGGGGGTGTAGGTCTCGATACGATCAAACGGGAGGACGTCGAAACCAATGAGTGCTGGGAGTTCGCGGTCGGTGTAGCCGTAGTCGAGCGTCGAGTAGACGAGATTCTCCGCATAGACGACAAGCGGGCTCGCGTATTCATCGTGTACGCGTCGAAGCGCCTCCGTGTCGACGCCGTCACGGAGGCAGCGAACCGCACGGTGAAGTGCCCCGTCAACCTCTCCAAGTGAGTCACGATGGCAGCCCATGATGGACCGACGTGTTCCGAAGACGAGACTCCCGTCTCCGTCCGCGGCCTTACTGACAGCACTCGGATAGGCGTCCGCATAGCGCTCGTCGTAGAGTGCGAAGCGGAAGGCGCTCCCATCGAACTTCTCGACGACGACAAGGTCGTCTGCGTCGAAGAAGTCGTCTGGAACGATGGGGTGGTCGTAGCGTGGAATTTTTGGATAGACCTTCATCGTGGATTTGGTGTGAGTCGATTCAAGTGGTTGACTGGGTCTGAGGTAGCGTCGGGTATGGGGCGCGCGTGGCCGACACGTCTGTAGATCGACTGAACGACTGCGACACCGACGTTGTTTGTATCCCTCTTGGAGGGGACCGACGGATACCGCTCCAGCAGCGTCGGTGTGGATTAGTCGTCGGGGTGGTCGAGACCGTTCTTGAGGTCATCGAGGTCTCGCTCGAGACGTTCGATGTGTGTTTCGAGTTCGTTCACGCTCATGAGTGCGAGCCGGAGGAACTCGTCATCACGCTCAGGCATGAGCGGAAGCTGGCTTGCGGCCGCGACTGGATCATCGGCCTCGTCGGCGCCCTTGCGGACGAGTTCATCGCGTGCGGCACGCAGTTCGCGTCGGAGGAGTTCAGCGTCATCCATGGTGATGTACGTATCCAGGATGCAGCCCGCTACGAGCCCACAGGGGGCGAGGTCGTGCGGACCGCGTCACCGAATACGTGGTTTCCTGACCAACGAGTACGAATGCATGCTCGTTCTGTATAGTAGGGTCGGATAAGTGCTTTCTGTCGGCCGAGAGTGGACCCGCCGTGGACCCATCCACACGATTTAGGCGCATGCCAGCCGACTTTGACGTATGGAGTGTCCGGACTGTGGTGAGCCGTACGTCTCTCGAGAGGTCGGCCCCGGGCGGCCGCCATCGACGCCCCTTGCCAACGCAATTCTCGATACCGAACAGGGCGAAGAAGTCATTCTCCACCGGCAGTGCTGGACGTGTGGGTGGAGCGAGGACCGCCACGTCGAGGTGGCCGCGATCGAGACGGAGCACGGCGATCCAGAAATCGTCGATCGTCAGCAACGGCTAAGCGAACTCGCGGGCCTGCTTGAGGAAATTGAGGATACTGAGACACTCGACTCAGTGCTCCACTACGTCCGCCAGCAACGGTCTGGGGACGAGTGGGGACCATCGTCACTAGAGGAAGACCTGTGACGGAGACTGACGCGCCCTACCCAGTCTATGAGGCGACAGGAAATCCAGCCCACCCATCGTTCGAGGACGTTTGCTGTTTCCTGCTTGATCGTGGGCACAGTTCGCGTACCGACCAACAGGATGCCCACTTCGACGAGATGATGACGGGCGTTCTTGCCCGCTATGACGAAGAGACCGTCCGGACTGTCGCATCTCGCATTCTCGTCGAATGTTACCTCTTTCGGACAGCAACTGTTGATCTTGACGTGGAACATGTTGACGGCGTCCGAATCGGGACACTCGCTGTCGAGATGCTTTGGGAGCTACACGACCCGACAGATACGTCTACTTCGACCTGACGAGCGTATTGACTGAATACCGTGTTCTCACCAAGATACGCTGCATGGTGGTTCTTGTAAGACAGCTACCGGTTGGTAGCGTTTTCCGCCCCCAGCAGGGGTGACGGAGACCACGAAATGTCCGGACGCAACACCGACAGATCATGTCCAATCACCAGGGTGACTGAGGCTTTATATGATACAGGGACGTGGGTTATGGAAGTTTCAAGGCTAAAACCTCACCCTTCAGGGCGGGGATACAGCCGACAACTCCTCCACTAACCACGTTCGATTGCAGACCGGATATTCTACGTCTCGGTCGTTACTTTTAATAAATTATTTCTCATAAGTGCTTATGAACACAGTCCGATGCTGGAAACAACCCGCACCTATCGAGCAAAAATCGTCAACCACTCTCAGGTGAGTGACGACCTCGATGACTGCGGACACTCAGCATCCAAACTGTGGAACGTCGCCCGCTACCACATCCAGCAAGAATGGGATGACACTGGCGAGATTCCGTCCGAAGCCGACCTCAAGCGCGAATTAAAAGACCACGAACGATACAGTGACCTGCATTCTCAGTCAAGTCAGCGCGTTCTCGAAGAACTCGCTGAATCGTTCACCGGCTGGTTCAAAAAGCGCAAGAACGGCGACACAGACGCGAATCTCCCCGGCTACCGAAAGCGAGGCGACAATCATCCACGCTCCACCGTGACGTGGAAACAGATGGGTATCAAGCACGATTCCAAGCACAACCAACTCCGTCTGAGCAAAGGCTTCAATCTCAAGAACCACCGCTCGGACTTCATCCTCGCAGAGTACGAGACGCGCCCGGACGTGACCGTGGAGAACATCCAGCAGGTTCGAGCCGTGTGGAACGGCGACCGATGGGAACTCCACCTCGTCTGCAAAGTCGAGATTCCTGTCGAGGACGCACCCGGCGACAACACGGCTGGAATCGACCTCGGCATCAAGAACTACCTCGCTATCGCCTACGACGACGGTGACGCTGAGTTGTATCCGGGGAACGTTCTCAAACAGGACAAGCACTACTTCACCCGTGACGAGTACGACACTGAGGGCGAGAACGGCCCGTCGCGCCGTGCGCTCCGTGCCCGGCAGAAACTCTCGCGTCGGAAAGACCACTTCCTGCACGCCCTCGCCAAGCATATCGTTGAGCAGTGTATCGACCACGAGGTTGGTCGCATCGCCATCGGTGACTTGAGCAAGATTCGTGAAGACGAGAACGGTGATGCTCGAAACTGGGGGAAGCGTGGAAACAAGAAACTCCACGGATGGGAATTCGACCGCTTCACTACGTTGCTCGGATACAAGGCCGAAGAACACGGCATCCTCGTTGACCGTGTTTCAGAGCGAGACACGAGTAAGACGTGTTCGTGTTGTGGTCGAAAGCGTGATGCGAACCGTGTGGAGCGTGGGTTGTACGTCTGTGGGTCGTGCGGTGTGACGATGAACGCAGATGTGAATGGCGCGGTGAATATTCGCAGAAAGATAACTCAGAGTCCTCCGACGGAGGATATGAGTAACGGTCGTTTGGCACGGCCAGCAGTCCACCTGTTCAACCAAACCTCCGGGGCGTTTCGCACCCGAGCGAACAGGTGAGTTGCGAACCCTAATATCCCAACGCTCGGGAATCCTCGCCCTTTAGGGCGGGGAGGATGTCAAGCAGTCGTCAGGTCACTTGAGGGAAGACTATCCTGATTAGGGACCTAATGAGTCCTTCAGATACAGAGATGGCGTCCAGCACCGATTCCTCGTCGACGGTCGAGGAAGAAGTCCCCCGACTGTACGAGCGGTATCAGTCGGTCGAGAGCGACACGGAACGCCGTGAAATTCCCCTCGAGATGGGGAAAATCGATGGACGCCGCCACGCGGAGATCTACGCTGCGCTCGAAGACGAGTGAGTCAACAGGTTCTCAGTACCTCCTTAGCTATTGACGACCGCTTTGCTATCCGGTGCGACGCCTCGTGGCTAACCGACCATCACGACGTGCTTCGGCTCGTCCTCGACGAAATTGAAGATCGTCTAGCGGCCCTGTGGAGTGAGTAAGGGCTGTCCCAAAGGTGAGCCTGTATCGCGAACGGTTTTATCACTCCGCCGAAGGTTAACCAACACAGAACCATGGCCCTCCTCAGTGTTGGTTAACAACGTGGCAGCGAGTAGTTTGTCCGCACCTGAGAGGCCGAGGCGCGTCAATACGCGTCAACGTACCTCCATCTCGAGAGGATTGTTGGCTCGGTTGATTTCGATGTGAGAACGAACGAAACAGTCGTCCGAAGTTGTTTCTTGGAAACTCCATAGACTGCATCATACCTCATGAGTGGACAGGTATGACTGTGTGAGAATATTTGGAAAGATGCTGGGTTCAAATCATGAACTCGGCGGCGATACAACGAGTATCGTAACCGAAGTAAACAAACCGATATCTGCCTTCTGACAGGGAATTACAGACATAGTAATCTGGATTCGTGTCGTTTTGCCGTGAGAGCCCTCCTTGAGTAAACTCAAATTCCCAAGTAAATCCGGCACCTGGTTTATGCTCTACCGCTTCGTCCGACCACGCTGGTCTGGCATGGACCCAGAATATCGATTGCCACCTTTGGTCTGTCTTTTTTTGGATATCGTACTTAAAACGGTTTCCGGAATACTTCGTTTTCTCGGTGCTATTCGTCATCTGGACTTGAAGTTCCTCACCGATCGAACTAGGAGAGCGAGGAATCGAAAGATCGAACGCCGAATTCTCTGGGCCCTCACACGTAATTTGAAGTCGGTTTAAATCGTCACACATTGATTTGGACGTATTATTTGGGTCTGAAGATGATTCATCGTCAGTTCCGTTTAACGTCTGCTTCCCAAGACAGCCGGGGAATGCTAGTGAAGTTGCTCCGAGTGACAGTAGTAACTTTCGTCGATTCATACACGATATCTGTCTCATATAATAAAAGGCACTCCGGTGGGTTAAGTATCGATTTTAGTTACTGGATATTAGACAGTCACATTAAACTGTGATTCAATAGCAGACATTAATGTACCAATGGCGTCATCGCTACCATCAGTTCGGTGTCCGTAATTGATTCCAGCGATAAGTGGTCGTCCATAATCGTCTTCTCTGTAGTGGGGTCCACCAGAGTCCCCACCGCGACTAATTGCATCGGTGTCGAACGTAGAACCGTATGCATACGTCACATGACCAGAGCAGATGCCTGTATTAGCACCCTGCTTTTTCACCTCCCAGCTCGTATCGCCTTCACGGTCTTTGATCTTGGTACCCGAGATGATCCCGAATACGTTTGGGCTCGGAGTTCGTCGCGGTCGATGTCGACGTGACTGAGCAGGAGCAGACAGTATGACTGCGTTCGTGCGCCCGAATCGACCACGAGCATGTGGCAGCACAACATCTCCGGCGAGAGCTCGCTCGTTGTCTCCGAATAGAGATAGTGTCTGTGGTCACGTGCCAACAGCGGGAGGCCGTATCGCTGGAACTGGTCTGGCCCTGTCGGAATGAAGTGTTCGTCGGTGATTTCAGTCGGCGTCTGCACAAGGAACTCGTCAAGCGATTCCCACAGAATCGTGTACGTGTCGGTCTGTTCTTCAACAGTCTGGCGGTGGACCTGATGGGCAAGCTCACGAGCGAATACGCTCAGCTGTTCGAAGCCGTCATTCAGTGCGTACGCGCCGTCGTCAGTTTGGTAGACGATTCCGCGATGCTGAAGCGGGGCAAGCGCACGGTGGACGGTACTTCGGTGGACGTCGGCGCGGCGTGCGAGTTCAGTCGCGGTCCGCGGGGTATCGAGGAAGTAGCACACACGGAGGGCTGCCCCTGCCAACAACTCTGGCCAGTCGATGTATGAATACTGTTGTGTGAGGTTCGTGAGTAACTCGAGGGCCTTTGCGTCCGACAGTCGAATCCGCTTTGTTTTCCCCTGTCGACGTGTCTCGACGAGGCCAGTCGTTTCGAGCCGCTCGACGAGTTCTGACGTGTAGCTGAGACTCCGATCGAGATTCGTTGCAAGGTCAGAGACCGTCTGCTCACCGTGGAGGGCTGTAAGGGCGCGAACCTCACCTTCTGTGAGCATCCTGTTGCATACTAGCGAACCAATATATAAATCACTTCGGTATTTTGCAACACAAGTCCGGCTCTGTCGAGACGGAGACACTCCAACCAAATGTAACCAACACACCAAACACCTATTTTCCAACAGTCCCAACACTAGCCTATGTCGAGCGGCACCATCGATATCGACGAGTTCGAAAACGCCGATGCCGACGAATTCGAGGAACGCAACGACACCGAGCAGATCGTACTGTTCCTCGACGACCACGACGACCGTGCATGGAAGGCGGCGACGATCGCTGAGCGACTCGGGTTGGACACGGACGCTGTTAGTGCAATCCTGTCGCGATTGAAGGAGCGCGGTCTCGTGCGGCACAAGCGCCCGTACTGGGCGATCACGGACAACAAGGAACGACTCCAGTCAGCTTACCGGCTCCACCGGGATCATAAAACGGCAGACGAACAGTACGGTGAGGAACGTCTTGAGGACCTCCAGACAGACGAGATGGAAGACGTACAGTGACTGCGTTCGAGGATCTGGAACGTGGCGACATTATCTGGGCGAGTGACCCGCTCTCGGAGAAAGGTCGCCCGATGGTCATTCTGGGAGCGCCTCAACTCCCGAACCATGGTACCCAACTCATCACGGTCCTGCTCTCTACGAAGGCCTATCACGAGGAGGCACTCCCCCTCCGAGACGACGACTACGAGGGCGACCCACTCGGTAAACGAAGTCACGTCCTCCCGTGGTCGATCGTGACTCTCAACAGCGCTGCGGGCGTCGAGCATTACCTGACCTCGCTCGTCGACGAACGAACCAATGATGTGGCGAGCCAGTTGATCAACTACATCTCCTTCTAAAGGGAATTGCCTGCTGCCAATAGCGCGACCGAGAGCACAGATGCCGCTCCCACTCGGAAAAGAAATCTTCTCCCTTCACGACGTATTTGTGCGATACTCGAATCGCTCCACCATCTTCAACAGACGGGCGCTCTTCGGGAAGAGCATGGACTGCTCCGCGTGCGGGTCCTCGGTTACACTCGAAGTCGGGCCGGACCACCCGCCTTCGGCGTCACTCACCGACGCCCTCCTTGCAGCGGATGAAGACGAGTGTATCGAGGTCTCACGGAATTGTTGGAACTGTGGGTGGCACGAGGAGCGCCAGGTTCGCGTTGCCTCGATCGAGACGACCGAGGGAGACGAGATCACCGATGAACTCGCAGCGATCGAAAGTCTGGCCACGCTCGAAGATGCGCTTGCCGAGATTCGCCGACAGCGACGACTGGAGCCATCGACGGCAGATACTGACGCGGGTACCTCAGAGTGAGTACTGATGTCCAATTCTGAGGGCTTTTACGACGTTCGTGAGCGAACCGGGAACCCCGAACACGCGTCAGTAGATGACGTGGTAGAACTTGTGTTCGAGCGCGCCCAGCATCCCCGGACGGGACACCAAGACGGGCACCTCGACGACCATATGGCAACTGCCGTCGACAGGTACGGAACCGACCCCGTCCGCACCGTCATTCATCGTGTTCTCGTCGACGGTACCCCGTTCCGGACCGCTACCCACGACCTCGAGGTACGCAACGCCGACGGCGTTCGTATCGGGACAATCGCTGGCCAGTTTCTCGACGAACTGAACTCACAGGACGGCGACTGAAACTGACGTGAGCGATTCCGGTTCCCCGAGCGCCGATGTGCAAGTTCTGTGCAGACGCCGAAACCGTTATGCGTCTATGTGCAGAATTTGCACATAGAATGAGCGCGAGTGACAAGCCCCGACGAGTCCACTTCCAGTCTCCGGAGTACCTCGTCGAGCGTCTCGACGCGATTGCAGCGCTCTTCGACAAGGACCGGACGGACCTCCTCGTCGAAGCGATCCGCGAGTACATCGAAGAGACTGCCGACAGCGAGACATTCCAAGAACTGGTGGCAACGAAGTACTACGACGACCAGCTTGAGTTCGAGGCGGTCAAGCAGTTGGTCGGCGCTGAAACCGCCCAACGGCTCCGCCTGCTCAAGGCAGACCTCGAGGGCGAACCGTTGGATCTCGTTGCGCCCACTGACGTCGACATCTACGGCGATGACGCAACATCGGTCGAGACTGGTGACGGCGACGAGCGATGAGCAGGCCGCGACTGCGGACAGTCGTCGCCGACACGAGTGCGCTTGTCAGTCTCGCGGTTCCCCGAGCCGACGCAGCCTACGACACCGACACGGCTCCGGATCCCCTCCAGTATCTGCTCACCTCGTGTGATGTGTTCGTGCCGCCAGAAGTCGTTGCAGAACTCCGTGACATCACGCAGTATCAGGACATCCACGCCGCGGCTGCCAACAACGTCCTCGCCGCTCGCACCCACTACACAGTCGAGGATCCGTACGAACGCGACGAGACGCCGGATGCCCGGCCAACGTTCGGCCTCGACGACGGCGAAACCGACGGCATCGTTCTCGCGAACGCGCTCGACGTCGACGGGTTTCTCACTGACGAGTTCGGTGGGACGAACTTCCCACTGATTCACGCCGTGCTGCAGGGCCCGCGGATCGTCCCGACGCCGCGGCTCCTCGTAGATTACGCTCGAAACGGGCATATGAGCCACGAGGAAGCTGGAACGCTGATCACGACGATCAGTCCGCATCGGAGCTGGGAGAACAGCCCCTACGTCACGCAATTGCTCCAACGCCTTGACGAATAGCGATCAGTAGGCCATTCACACACCCTCCGCGTGAAGCCTGTTCATCAGTTTTGATCTCCGAAAATTAACCAACACAAAACCGTCGCCTTCCGAATCGTTGGTTAACAGCTAGCTGCCGGTTGCCGTTTTCTGGTGGTACCTCACATCTATTGGACGAGGGGCAGACAACGGTCAGGACGCCGATGTAGAGCACTGAATGCACCACTAAGTCCTCGCGTCGCATTTACACTATATATGACTACGCCGGAGGACACCGACCGCTACCGTCGCAATCGTCAGGACGAAATTGACAGTGCGACGGTCTACACGGCGATGGCTGACGCCGAATCGCAACCACAGGTCGCAGAAGTCTACCGCCGGCTGGCCGAGACGGAGCGAACCCATGCAGACTTTTGGACTGAGAAAATCCGAGAATCCGGTTCTGATCCAGGCGACGCCAAACCATCTCGGCGAGCGAGAGTACTGGCGTGGCTCGCTCGTCGATTCGGACCGGGGCTGGTACTATCCTCCATGCAGGCAGGTGAAGCGATCGGTGGGAGTGACTACGCGACCCAACCGGAGGTCACAGGAACCGGGATGGCCGCCGACGAACGCTCACACGACCGCCTCCTCTCGGTCATCGCGGAAGTACCAGGACGGGGGGCACGGGGAGAGGTTCTCGCCCAGCTCGAAGGCCGTCACCGAGCAACCAGCGGCAACGCACTCCGGGCCGCAGTTCTCGGCGCGAACGATGGTCTCGTTTCCAATCTCAGTCTCGTGATGGGTGTCGCCGGTGCGGCACTGGATTCGACAGCGATTCTGATTACGGGTCTCGCCGGACTCCTCGCTGGATCAGGGTCGATGGCGATGGGCGAGTGGCTCTCCGTCCAGAGCTCTCGGGAGCTCTATCAGCGGCAGATAGGTATCGAGGCTGAAGAACTCGCAGAGGTTCCCGAAGAGGAGGCAGAAGAACTGGCGCTCATCTACGAGGCGAAAGGACTCTCCAAAGAACGCGCCAGAGAGATTGCCAAGCAGTTAATCGCCGACGAGGAGATGGCTCTGGACACGCTCGCCCGTGATGAACTGGGCATCAACCCAGAAGAGCTGGGCGGCTCAGCGTGGGAAGCGGCCGCGACATCGTTCGTGCTCTTCGCGCTCGGAGCAATCGTCCCGGTCCTCCCGTACTTCGTGTTGAGCGGACTGGTCGCCGTCGGCGTGAGCCTCGTGTTGAGTGCAATCGCGCTGTTCGTCATCGGTGCCGGCATCACGCTGCTCACGGGACGGTCTGTTCTCTATTCTGGACTGCGTCAGGTCGGCATCGGACTCGCTGCTGCAATCCTCACCTACGGCGTCGGGAGCTTGATTGGAGTGACGCTCGTCGGCTGACGAATGGGGAACGTCAGGTAACAGCTTGCTCGCGGGACAATAACAAAGTCCGTTCACCGCGAAGTCAAAGGGGAACACGAGAGGGGCTCGGAAGAATTCCCCCGCACTCCAACACCAGTCCGATGAATTCGATCGAGAGAGGAAAAATCACGCTCGACGTGTGGCGTGCCAGAGGAACGACCCGTGTAGAGATTGAGGCTCGACAGCGACGACGGCTCGCTGAACTACTCCCATTTGCCCGACGACAGGGAACGTCACACCAACCACAGTCGGACGCATCACGAGACGTTAGAGGAGTATGTAGCCTGACAACGCTCGCCTACAAGCACCGGAGTTAGATAATTTTCCCAGAAAACTATTTGTTCCTAGATTGCGTAGCATCCAGTATGACCGAGACGTGGGACGACGTCAACGAGCAGGTCAAGGCGGACTGGAAAAACGACACTACACCGTTCGAGCGGGTGTACGAAATCGTCGAACAAACCCACGATGGACAATCGGCAGCCGAGATCGCCGAGCGGGCCCTCGTGAGCGAGCCGACGGCACGTCGCCACTGCAAGTCGCTCGTGAACACCGGGTTCGCGGAGACGGAACAGGATGGCCAAACAACGCTGTACAAGCGCAACAGCGACCGTGTGTTGATGTCGCGGATACGCGAGCTGCGGGAGGAAGTTACTCGACCGGAGTTACTCGACAGCATTCAGGAGATGAAGGCCGAAATCCGGCGCTACGAGGACCGCTACGACGTGGTGTCACCGGAGGAACTCGCCCAGCAACTCGACGCCGACGAGACGGACGGCTGGGACGACCTCACCGCCTGGCGGACAACGCGACAGAATCTCGCCGTCGCGCAAGCCGCACTCGCCTACGACGAGGCCAGCCACCAGCTCGCTGTATGAACGGTAACGACCGCGCCGGCGAGTTCGGGCCGATCTATCTCCCGGCGCTCCAGCGGATTCGTGACCTCTGGCTCGAACTCGAGCCGCTCGTCGACGAAACGGCGTATGATGATGTCGTCGCCCCTACGGAACTGCAGATCAGTCTCAGCGATGGGTTGGGCGATGCCGAGAGCGCTCGGCTCGATATCCAGTGGAGCGAACTGGGGATGTATTCGTTCCACTACGTCGATAACAACGACGTCAATTGGCGCTTCGATCGCCATCCGAATACACACTCCCCCGAGATCCACTTCCACCCGCCGCCCGAGGCCACGACGACGGACGCTGAACCGTCCTGTATCGACGTGACCGAGGTGTCCCTTGTGACGCGTGCCGTCCATGCGATGTGGCGGGCAGCGTACGAGGATGATGCACTGGATCGGCTGAATAGTGCGTCAAACCCACCGTAAGGATGGATGTAACCGAGGATGCAGTCCGGGATATCTGCACGGACGCAGTCTTCGAACGCGGCGAACAATACCGTGAGGAGGGCCGTATCCACGAAATGCACCGCGTCGACACCACCGTAACCGCCGTTGTGAGCGGCAGCCGTCAGTACGATGTCCGTATTGACCTTGCCCCCGACGGGTTTGCCCCGTGGTGCGACTGTCCGTACGACGGGCCGGGAGCATGCAAGCACGTCGTCGCCGTGTTGCTTCAGTGTGTTGACGACCGTCCTCCGGACGAAGGCGATCGCCTCGACACCGCACTTGACGGTGCCGACGCCGCCGAACTCCGCGCGTTCCTGCGTGACGAACTCGCGACCGATGCGGATCTCCGCGCCCGGTTTCTCGCCTGCGTTGGCGAGCCGACGAGCCAGTCGGTCGACGAGCTTCGCACCGCGATCGACCGGCGGTTCGAAGAAACGAACCCTGAGTACCACGTTGTCTTCGAGCCCATCGACTTCACGCAGTGGTTCGACCTCGCGAACGAGTACCGCGAGCAGGAGCGGGACGCGTCGGCGGCGATCGTCTACCGGGCACTCGTCGAGTCGCTCGACGACAACATGGAGCGCGTCGACGGCGCCTACGACCACTTCTCGCGTGCGTTCAGTCGGGCACTCAATGGATACGTCGACTGTGTCGCGGCCGCGGAGCGCGACGCTGATGCGGTTGCTGACGCCATCGGGTTCCTCAACGAGCGGGTGACATCGGGAACGCCGTTCCTCTCGGAACACTTCGAGAGGGCCGCGGTCGAGCTTCGAGAGAAGCTGGGCGAGCAGTCCGACGAATAGCTGTGTCGCCCTATGACGCCCGCAGGTTCGACGACCGCGAAAATTAGTTTGTGTCGCGGTCAGCCACATCGATCATCTGTTCGCGAGGGGCTTCGACATCCGAGTAGAGCGCCAACGCGTGCTTGATGAGTCGGCGGTCTTCCTGGTACTCCTCCCAACGTCAATATACGGCACCGAGAACTCCACCGACCAGGTTCATCAACGACGGTCTCACAGAATGCCAGGATCGGTGGCCAAGGGAACTGTCCATCACCCTGGAGTACATCGACAAACGAATCGAGGACGACATCCGCGTACTGGGGTTTCCCCTCCTCGAGGATCGGGATCGCCTCTGCATACGCGGCCGGTTGTGCTTCGATCAGTTGTTGGAGCTGCTTTGCGAACCCCCAATGGCTGATATCTTCTCGTTCACCATCTTCGAAGAACGTCTTCCATCCTCTGGTGGGTCCCAATCCCCACACTTCTGTAGGACCGTTTCAGTATCTCGATCACGATTCTGTCGGTCGATTCATCGAAAAACTGCGATATAGTAGCATCGTGGTGTCGGGCGTGTAAGCGCCTACAGGTTCTAGAACACCAATGTCGAGTAAGAACGTCACTCCAGATGTAGTCCAAGCCGATGAACAGATATTCAAAAAAGTGGACGGGGTCACAGTCGATGAAGGTGGGTTTGAGATCGTTGACGAGACGCCAGCCTTCAGGCCGACGGTCGAACAAGAAGTACAAGCAAACCTTCATACGATTTGGTGGAAGATATTCGTCCATGAGGCCTGTTGCGTATCGCGATCGAATTTACGAGATATTCGCAGATTCGAATGAGAACCTCAAGGATCAAATCAATCAGGCCTTGGATATTGGGACAGAATACCTCGATCTTCCAGTTGGATTTTTCACCCGCATTAGTGATGGAAGACAACAAATTATTTACGCGACTGGAAACCACTCGCTGATTCAACCTGGGGAAAGCTGCCCACTCGATGAGGCGTACTGTCGACGAACCGTCGAGATCGATAGTCAACTTGCTATCGAGGACGCAAACGCCTCCTCGGAGATCCCTAATATTGCAGTTCAGACATTTGGCCTGGGGGCGTATATCGGTGCGAAAGTCCTCGTCGACGGTGATGTGTACGGCACCGCCTGCTTCGCAGATACAGAGCCACGTGACGACGCTTTTGTCGACGCAGAGCGATTCTTTGTCGAACTGGTTGCTCGGCTCGGTGGCCAAGCAATCGAACGACAGAACTACGAACGAGAACTCAGACAGCGTGAGAAGCGTTTAGAAGAGCAACGTGAGATATATCGGACTGTTATCGAGGCCAATTTCGACTCTGTCTTCCGATTCGATACTGATGGGGTGTTCACATATGCGTCGGAAGGTGCTCAGGACCTCTTAGGCTATTCACCAACTGAGCTTACTGGCCAACCGATAACGCTCGCTCATCCCAATGCACAGACTACGAAGTGGGCGTGGGAAAACCTCTCACAGATTCTAAATGGCGAACCAGCCGAAGCACGAGACTTTCCCCTCAAAACGAAGACCGGCGAGATCGTCTACACAGATATTCGCGGTGTACCGATTTACACCGGGAGCGTGCCGGATACGGAACGCAGTGAAGAGGATATCGTTGGGATTCAGGTACTGGTTCGTGATGCGAGTGCACGCCGTCGGCGCGAAGGACTTATTAGCGTGATTAACCGCGTACTCCGGCACAACGTGCGAAACGAGATGGCTCTGATTAGTGGCTGGGCGGATATGCTTGCCGAGGAGTTAGACGGCGAGCAGGCGAAAAAAGCATCAGTCATTAGTGCAGCTGCAACGCGATTACTCGATCTGACCGAATCAGCCCAAACGATCGAACATCATCGTGAGGTATCGCCTGCGTTGGAACCCACGGATATCATTCCCATCGTCAACCACATCGTTACTGAATGTGAAACACGATACTCGGATGTCTCAATAACGGTCACGGCCCCCGACAAAGCGATTGCGGAGACGCTTCCGCGCATCGAAGTGGCGCTCTTTGAACTCATCGACAATGCTGCAAAGCATGGGGGTGACCCCGCATCTGTTGAGATTGATATACACGTATCTGAACTGCGGATTGTCTGTCGGATACGCGATAAAGGGCCAGGACTTCCAGATATAGAACAGAGCGTATTGGAGACCGGCAAAGAGACTCCACTCGTCCATGGGCAGGGGCTGGGATTGTGGTTGAGTTATTGGATTATCACAACGTTAGACGGTGAAATCGAAGTCATAGAATCTGACCAAGGAACGGCGATAGAGATTCATTTGCCGACTCCACCGGACGAATAGAAGATACAGTTTCCGGTGTGCGATGATCAAACAGTGGGGCGAGTACGTTCGGACGCACGACGATTGTGAGTGGTCACGTCAGCAGAATCGACTTATCGACTCGCAGCTCCAGTCGGCAAACGAGACGGCTGCGGCTGGCGACACCGGTCCAGTTCGATTTGTAGCTGTTCGAGATCGATTCCATAACCGGTGACTGCCCACGGAGGACCTCCCTGGGAGCCGCTTCGACAGCAATGACTGCCACTACTCCAGAAAGTCAAGCTAGCGTTTTAAACGCCAGCCAGCCCACATGATAAGCGTACGGATGCAATCCACTCCAATGGGTAATTCAGGTGGGTCACGAGACCTCCTCGTTGAAATCGTCGAGACACTGGAGGCATGTGGACTCGAGGACGACGCCTATCAACTCCACGAGTACGTCGACCCCGGTGCGCTCGAACAGTTGATCGCTTCCGCCGATGAGACCATCGCTGTTCAGTTTACTGTCGAAGGGATTCCGCTCGGTGTCTCACCAGACGGTGTTGACGTCATCATCGAGGACGAATCGAAGTCCGTCGGCGAATAACGACTTGCGGTTCCGAGACAGGGATCGTTCCTGAAAGCCCTCGGCCGCTTGACGCCCTGCGACCACGTGAGACTACGTCTCGCTTGTTCCCGTTCGCTTCGTCGCCGGCGCAGAGCGCCGGCTTCCAGCGGGACCGAAGGTCACGCACGGCTCACGAGGACGCCGCTGCGCGCCTCACCCCTACAGTGCTTGCGGGGTCGGGGGACGTTCACGGCGCGAAGCGCCGTGTGCTCGGGAGACGCAGTCTTCCGGTGACCGAGACGGCCTCGCCCTTTCTGAGTCCGCCAGGATGTCGGCTGTGTTACTGAGCGTCGAGAGTGGTTGAACGGTGTTTCTCTACGGCCCGCCCCGCTCGCCGCTGCCGCCCTCCGCGTCGCTCGCGACAGACCATTCGTAGAGGGTTCGATGTAATCGCCAAGTTGGCGACAGTTTTTCACAGCCGTGCTGAATACAGAGCGCGAGTCGGTCAGACTACTCCCGTGAACTAATGAAAAACCGGATAGTTGGAGTTCAGTACCTGTGCTACCGATTTTGATAACGATACTTCTCTACTGCACTTTTGATTTCGCGTGCTTTCGAGTGAGCGGCGGCTGCTACTGGTGACACTATGGCGGTTCGATATTTTAACCGCGCTCCTCGTTCCCCGTTTGGAAGTTTTCGGCCAGATAGCTCTGCTAAGTGGAACCCCGACAAACTTGTGAACTCGTAGTACCCGTGGAATTCACGGATTCGAACTCCGTCAACACGCGCGGCAATAACGTCACGTGCTTGTTCTTTGGGGATTGTAAGGTCTAGTGCCTCGTATTTCATTACTTTGACTAGGTGTTTTTCGAACTTGTATCTGTACATCCATTTCTACCCTATTGCTCGCTCGTGGATCACTGTGTGAACGAACTATACACACTTCTTTTCTAACAGATGGCTCAGCAGGATGTGGATGAAATAAACAGACTCGGCGTGCTGAACTCACCCTCTGAGTGTGTCACGCATTTCCTGTCAAGGTTTGGTGATTTCAGCGTAGTCTCACGGCCTCACTTCCTCCCCTCACGGTCAGATCGTCGTTGAGCGACGTTCGACGCGCCCATCGGTTACCGCGACGGTGTCTTTCTCTTCCAAACGTCGCACAATCTCCTGTACGTCCGCTGCAGGCCAGTCAAGCTCCTGTTGCAGGTCAACCACCGACTTCGGTTCGTCAAGCGCGTGCAGTACTTCGAGCTCTTCGTAGACGCGTTCGGTGATCTCCGCCACGGGGTCGTGCAACGGCGTCGTCACGTTGTGTTGTTCGGTGAGATCGGTCAACGCTTCGTTGACGTACGTCACGAACAGCTCTTGCTCCAAGAGTTCGACCTGTGTCTCGAGTTCCGCTTCGACGACGTCGAACTCGAGGCCGGTCTGCATCAGCGAGAACATATCCTCGATGTCGTCCACCCGACCGGCAACCGCTTTGAACAGGAAGATATCTTCTGGACTCACGAGCTCGACCACGAGATTCCCCGGGTCGAGATAGCGTTCGCTCCGCTCACGGATGCCTGAAGACAGAATCAGCTTGCCGATCACCTGCTGGTTGAAAACGTCGATGCGACACCCATCATCGTTCTCGAGGATTCGCTGGGCACCGAGTTCTTCGTACTCTTCGTCCGGTTCCCGGACGATATCGTACCCTAACTCAAGGAGCACCGCTTGTAGCTGACTCAGATCGTCGCCGGAGGAGACGATGAGGTCGATATCTTTGGTCGTTTCCTTGAGTCCGCGAAACGCCATCGACCCACCGCCAATCAAGAAGACAGTGAGTGGGTTGTCCAGCTGCTGGCCGATGCGCTCGAGTTCCGACCGTATGTATGAACTATCAAACCTCGCCCTCATAGCGCCACCTCGTACTCCTCAGCCAGTTCCTGGAAGTCCTCCCACTCAGGAAGGCGAGACGTCCGTTTGGCACCGCTGGTGTCGAGATAGGTGCAGAGGTCGTCGAGCGACGTCGTCGACGCCGTACTTGGTGGCTTGGGCTCGGAGTTCGTCGTCGTTGATGGTCGACGTGACTGAGCAAGAGCAGACAGTATGACTGCGTTCGTGCGCCCGAATCGATCCACGAGCATGTGGCAGCACAACATCTCCGGGGAGAGCTCGCGCGTCGCTTCCGAATAGAGGTAGTACCGACGGTCACGTGTCAACAGCGGGAGGTCGTATCGCTGGAACTGGTCCGGCCCTGTCGGAGTGAAGTGTTCGTCGATGATCTCAGTCGGCGTCTGGACAAGGAACTCGTCAAGCGATTCCCAGAGAATCGTGTAGGTGTCGGTCTGTACTTCGACAGTCTGGCGGTGGGCGTGATGAGCAAGCTCACGAGCGACTGCACTCAGCTGTTCGAAGCCGTCGTTCAGTGCGTACGTCCCGTCGTCAGTTTGGTAGACGATTCCGCGATGCTGAAGCGGGGCAAGCGCACGGTGGACAGTGCTTCGGTGGACGTCGGCGCGGCGTGCGAGTTCAGTCGCGGTCCGCGGGGTATCGAGGAAGTAGCACACACGGAGGGCAGACCCAGACAACAGCTCCGGCCAGTCGATGTGTGAATACTGCTGGGTGAGATCCGTGAGTAACTCGAGAGCCTTTGCGTCCGACAGTCGAATCCGCTTTGTTTTCCCCTGTCGACGTGTCTCGACGAGGCCAGTCGTTTCGAGCCGCTCGACGAGTTCTGAGGTGTAGCTGAGACTCCGATCGAGATTCGTCGCGAGTTCAGAGACCGTCTGCTCACCGTGGAGGGCTGTAAGGGCGCGAACCTCACCTTCTGTGAGCATCCTGTTGCATACTAGCGAACCAATATATAAATCACTTCGGTATTTTGCAACACAGAGCTGACTCTGTCGAGGACGTAGGCACAACAGATGAAAGCCCTCGGCTGCTCGGTATCCCACGACCACCGCTGCGCTCCTCGTGCCTGCGGTGCTTGCGGGGCCGGGGGACGACCGAGACGGTCTCGCCCTTTCTGAGTCCGCCAGGATTGTTGTTGGTCCACCGATCGACGTGGTCGGCCGGACAGATGAGTACGTGACGGCCCGCCCCGCTCGCCGCATTCCGGTGAGTAGGGCTCACCGACGTCCCTCTCACTGCGTTCGCGGGACTTCCGCGTCGTACGCGACCGACCAGCGGTTCAAAACTCGAGAGCTGGATCCAGATGAGGCGTGAACGGGCCAACCGATCTGGGTATTCCGGGTATGGAGTGACTCGCTACGATCCCAGCCTCGAGTAGGGCCAGTGATTAGTGTCGGTTAACCAACTGTCTGCACGTAGTACCGGAGATTGTTGGTTAATTCCATAATCGCCTGCAAGCCCTACGCTTTCACTCGGGTTTCGACGGACTCATCACCACCGTTGGAATCTCGTGAACGTCGATTAGTTCAGGTGAACTCGACGACGTAGATTTCTGCCTACACAACTGATAACACTATACAAACAAACGATAATGATAGATGTCTGAACAACTAGTCGACACGCTCGAAGTAGACGAATTCACACTCGGCCTTGTTGGGCCTGGACAAGAGTGGGCGGGGTCTGTCCGTGACGGTGGGACAGTCAAGACCCACACCCCCGCTGGCTGTTGGGGACCGATGATTACACCGACTTTCCGCGGTGGTCACGAAGTGACACGGCCAATTCACGTCGAAAATGCCGAACCGGGTGACGCGCTCGTCGTCCGAATCAAGGATATCGAAGTTACGAGTATCGCGACGAGTACCGGGAGTATGGCGGAACGAGAGGGTGCGTTTGGTGACGATCCCTTCGTCGACCACCGCTGTCCCGAATGTGGGACACCATGGCCAGAGACAGTCGTCGAAGGGACAGGTGAAGGGGCGATTCGATGTGCGGAGTGTGGTGCGAACGCGTCCTCGTTCGGATTTGAGTACGGATATACTGTCGTCTTCGACGACGACCGAACTGTCGGCATTACCGTTGGCGCCGACGGTGCTCATCAACTCGCTGAACACGCCGACGAAGCAATGGCGCTCCCTGAGAACTCTCGGCAGCACCCAATTCTTCTGTACAAACCTGATGAGATGCCGGGTGCACTTGGTCGACTCCGTCCGTTCATCGGCAACATCGGGACGACGCCGTCCATCGAACTCCCGGACTCACACAATGCGGGAGACTTCGGTCAGTTCCTCATCGGTGCGGAACACGACTGGGGGCTCCCGGACAAAGAGGCACTCGAAGCACGAACAGACGGTCACCTCGATTCAAACGAGGTGAGGCCCGGTGCCGTTCTCATCTGTCCTGTTCGGGTCGAAGGAGCTGGCCTGTACGTTGGTGACCTCCACGCCAACCAGGGCGATGGGGAACTGTCGCTTCACACGACGGACGTGAGTGGGAAGACTGAACTCGAAGTTGAAGTTATCAAAGGCCTTGACCTCCCGGGGCCGCTCTTGCTTCCGAATGAGGAAGATCTCCCGCACATCGCAAAACCCTACACGGACGCCGAGCGGGACGCTGGGACAGCACTCGCAGACAAGTACGACGTTGAAACGCTTCACGATGCTCTCCCGGTCCAGATTATCGGGTCGGGAGCCACGATTAACGATGCGACGGAAAATGCCTTCGACAGAGCGAGTTCACTATTCGGAATCAGCGAAGGAGAAGTTCGGTCTCGCTGTACGTTCACTGGCGGCGTTGAAATTGCTCGCTTGCCGGGTGTGGTCCAATTATCAATGCTCGTCCCGATAGAACTCCTCGACGAAGTTGGCCTCACAGAGACGGTCCGCGAACAGTACGGGGCGTAGTCAGCCACCGCGCATCGCTGGGAACAGTTTCACCTGTTCTCCATCTGGGATCGGGTCGTCCAACGTGGCTTTGTGTTCTCCAATCATCACCCGAACACTGGGTCGGATGGTGCCGTCGTCGTCAGAGAGATGTGTCGCAGTCTTTGGATGCTCGTCCACGAACGCCGTGAGCAGGTCTCTGACCGTCTCACCGCTCGGATATACTTCGACCATTTTTTCGCCAGTCACAGACCGGAGCGGACCGTAGACAGTGATCTCCATACTGTCCCCAAGAGTCGTTAGTACAAATTAGTTGACTCGGGGATTCTGTTCACAATTGGCGAACTCAAGGGGCACACTGTGACCACCTGTTAACGAGGATCTGTCTCAAGATCATCAAGCGCGTGACTCTGGAGTGCGATTGGGGAAGAACCCCTGGTCAATACGAAGTGGCTTCGCATCAACGATAGTGACTGGGTCATCGAGCCGCTCCAAGGGAATGACACAGATGGTTGCGACTGTTCAGTTGTCATCGTTGAGGAACGATTCCGGGAGGAAGGACATCTCGTTCTCGGCTACCGCCGTGCGTGCGATTACGACAATCCTCCTGATGGCCTCTGTTCGTTTGACTAGTGAGACACTCGCGTTCTCTATTCAGCACGGCCCCAACAAACTATCCGTGGCTGAGGATTTCAACAGCACCAAATCGAGTTCTATTACTGGAAATCGTGGTGTGGGTACTGGCAATACTGGTCTCGGTGGTCGTTGCCCACGAGTGACAACCGAACTTACTGACTCGCCTCACATTCTCAACCACCCACCACGTCTTGAGGAGCGACGATCTCTTGGAGACTCACCTGGCTCATCTCCCTTCGATGGTGTTCCGCGCTGACTGAAGGCCCTCACAGAGCCACATATCTGTACGGTTAAGTCCCTCGAACGGCCACACCGGATATGGATTTCTTCAGCACAGAAACCCCAATTATTGGAATGGTCCATCTACCTCCCCTCCCTGGTTCTCCTGGGTTCGAGGGTGACCGGGACGAGATTCGAGCCCGACTCCTCGAGGATGCGGCAGCACTCGAGTCAGGTGGTGTCGACGGTATTATGCTCGAAAACTTCGGTGATGCCCCGTTTTATCCAGACCGGGTGCCTCGTCACGTCGTCGCTGACGTTGCAGCACTCGCGGGCACACTTCGTGAGAACGTTTCAATCCCGTTTGGCGTGAACATCCTCCGAAACGATGTCCAAAGTGCCCTCGGCATTGCCGCTGCGACAGATGGTGCCTTCGTTCGCGTGAACGTCCATACCGGTGCCCGGCTTACTGATCAGGGGCTCGTCGAGGGGATGGCACACGAAACGGTGCGTCTGCGTGACCAACTCGACACCGACGTTGCTATTCTTGCAGACATCGACGTGAAACACTCTGCGCCGCTCGCTGAACGGTCACATAACGAGGTGGTTGGTGAGCTTGTCGAACGCGGTGGTGCCGACGGAATCATCGTGAGTGGGACTGGCACGGGCGAGGCGGTCGATACGACGGTTCTCGAAGCAGTGGTTAACGCTCGCGATGCTCGCGGTCTCGACGCCCCTGTCTTGATCGGAAGCGGTGTCACCCCCGAGACGGCACCCGAACTGCTTTCGGTCGCTGATGGTGCAATCGTTGGAACCGCGCTCAAAGAAGGTGGCAAGACGACGAACCCCGTCGACGAAGCAGCGGTCGAACGCCTTGTCGCGTCCGTTCGCTAGGCTTCACTGCCCCAGCGGTTCACTGCGTCTCGATAAACTCCCGAACGTCGGGTTCGGATGGGAGATTGCCGCGTGCACCCGGTTCAGCACAGTTGAGTGCCGCCGCAGCAGCGGCAAAGCGCCCTGCGTTGCGTGCTGAATAGTCATTGAGGAGCCACGTATGAATCAGTCCCGCAGTAAAGGTATCGCCAGCGCCGGTCGTATCATTCACGTCTACCTCGAAGGCCGGGATGTCGGTTACTGTGTCCCCTTCGAGAAGGCGCGCTCCGTCACTTCCCTGTGTAATCGCCGCGCGAGAGACGTTCCGCTGCGTAAGCGTGGCAATAGCTTCGTCGGCTCCACCACCAAAATACGAGTGTGCGGCGACCTCGCCGGCCACGAAGAGATCAACAACAGAAAGCAGTCGGTCAATCGTTTCGGGTGTTGTCCCTCGGCCTTCGAGTTCCGAGAGTGGGCCTGCGAGGTCGAAGACGAGTGTCGAAATCTCACGGCGTTCGCGGGCGGTCACGAGTTTCGAGACGACCTCGTCCGGTGCATAGGCACTCGTGAACACCACACTAGCGTCACCCGCATACTCGATATCGCGCGCATCAAGTCGCAGGTTCGGAACGCTCTGGCCACCGGCAACGATCATTCGTTCTCCATCTGGATCACGGAGAATCAGCGTGTACGACGATTCTTCGGGTCCAGCTTGCATCCGAGAACAATCAATCCCGCGTGCTTGGAGGTCAGCTTCGATCTCGGCGGCATCGTCGGCCCCGACGCGTGTGATGATTCCTGCCTTGTTCCCAAACTCAGCGAGGCCTGAGGCGACATTTGCAGCGACGCCACCCACATCGGTCGCGTGTTCACGGGCGAATGCACCACCGTCGGGTTTCGGTAGATTCGACAGAGAGTAGATGTGGTCGATAACGGCACTCCCGACCGTCACGACATCGAACGATGACATATGCCTACTCAACGTTGGTTCGCCTTGAACATACAGGGATTGGGGTTTATTGAAACCCATCTCACGTCTGGCGATTTACTGAGGAAGTGAGTTTCCATCTGGATCCACGAAAATAGTGGGAAGAACGTTTCTTCTCAATGTCAACACTAAAGGATTGCAACAGACCTTAGTCTCAATGAATCGTCGACGGCGAGTGGACTAAAGAATTTGTTCACGGCCAGTAACCAGTTCAGTACTCTCTCTGTTTTACAACCGAAATCCCCTATCGGTATCTCAATAATAGGCGCAACCGCCAAGATGAATACGATCGTGGCCGACTAGACTCGTGCTGAGTGCCTCTAAACCACCAGCATTGGTGTGTCTCGGGATGCCCGGCCTGATACACATCAAAGGTACCCCTTCACCTTTCACTCCGAAGTCGGACCGTCATTGACCCTTGACTGATGTCATGGGTTTGTCCGCAGACTTCTAGGCCACTTCATGGAGCCAGCGGCACGATCGAGGTTCTCGTGTACCATCCCACTCCCCAGAACCCTGAGCCTGAGGGTAGTTGTCGGAGTTGCTCGTCAACCCGTGGTTACTCGTAAACCTCGCAGCAATACCCTGAAGAACGTTTAACTACCGACCAGTAAAAGTGACATTATATGACCGGTCCTCCTCCCTCTCCAACCTCTGCGGACGATTTCTACCAGACACTTGTTGAAAATGCGGCAGAGGGGATGTTGACGATTGACTCGGATAGTAACATCGTGTATGCCAATCCAGCCGTTGAAGACATCCTCGGCTATGCACCCGCTGAGTTAATTGGGAGTTCAAAGATGAAAATCATCCCAGAGCGCTTAGAACCAGTCCACGGGGCTGCATTAGCGTCGTATGTGGCGACAGGAGAGCGCAATATCGACTGGGATGGGATCGAGCTCCCGGCGTTGCACAAGGACGGGCACGAAGTTCCGACGCTTATCAGCCTTCGTGAACACGAACACAATGGTGAACAGTACTTTACTGGCATTATTCGGGACATCACCGAGCAGCGAAAGCGGGAGTCCCAGCTTCAAGACCAGAAGGATCGGCTGAATGAGTTCGCCGATATCTTAACACATGATATTCGGAATCCACTTTCTATCGCGTACGGGTATACTGAGATTGCCCATGAACAGTCCGAAAGCCCTGAACTGGAGCGGGTCTTAGCGTCACTCAGTCGGATCGATACTCTCGTCAGCGACATTCTTGCCCTCTCAAAAAAAGGTGAAGCCGTTGGTGAGACCGAGTCGGTTGACATCCGTGAGTGTCTCCATGCGTCGTGGAGTAGCGTTGAGACACAGCAAGCGACGCTCCAACTAGAAGATGACCTCGGAATGATCGCCGCGGATAAGAGTCGTTTTCAGGAACTACTAGAGAACTTGTTCCGCAATGCGGTTGACCATGCTGGTGCTGAGGCGACTGTGACTGTTGGAAGCCTCCCTGACGATACGGGACTCTATCTCGAAGATGATGGCCCTGGAATCGCTGAGCCAATTCGGTCAGAGATATTCGACCACGGATATTCGACAACTGCTGACGGAACTGGCTATGGACTCTCAATTGTCTCTCAAATTGTGGAGGGCCATGGTTGGAATATTGCCGTTACAACGGGTTCTGAAGGTGGCGCACGATTTGAGATCACGTGGGGAGAGTTGGGCGACGTCTGAGTTAGTTTTTGGAGAGCATCCCTGACGGCCTCGTCCTGCTGCCATGTTCGAAGCAAGCGTGAGGTAGGGCTCTGTTGAAATCCTCTGGCCCCGACAGAAAGTACGTGCTGAATAGAGAGTGAAGCCAGCATTCGAGAGTAGTAGATCGGTTACACCTCCGGAATCGAGGTCGACAGAAGCAAGGAAGAAGCTCGATCCTCACATCGTTCACAGTCTTGGGTACAGAAGACTACTCGCGCTCTTCGATGACGATCTTCCGGGCCTCAGCTACGACACCTTGAGTCTCCGCAAATGCCTCTGCGTCTAACGCGACAGCTGCGCCGACCCCATCTCGGAGGACGAAATTCATCTCGATGACGTTCTCGAAGCACTGGACCAAGCACGTCAATTCACCGTGGTCCTCTGCAAACGTGTCCTTGTAGACCGGTGCAGTCAACGAATCCAGCCGTGACTCGTCAACCGCTTTTTTAATGTCGTCTTCTGTGTATCGGACAGCCACGTCATCTCGCAAGTAAACGACGTCGTGACTGTCTTGGTTGTACTTCACGATGCTCCGAAGATTGCCGTTTGTCCTTTCCTCGAAATATTCTTCGAGCCGAGACGCCATCTTGGTAGCCATTGTCAGTATATTGTCTGTGAAGAATCATATAACTACGGTCAAATCCACCTCAATTCGCCAATTTAGCGGAATCAATGGCTGGGTTGCTAGTTGTCTGAGCCACTGTAAGGTGTGACAGTTGCGTGACCGACTTGCGTTCTCTATTCAGCACGCACACCGAAACCTATCACCGACTGAGGGTTTCAACAGAGCCTGAGGTATCCATGTTTGAGTTTTATCTGGCAGGGAGGCGAGGGACCACATCCTCTGCGATCTCGATAGCAAGCTAGTAGTAGAAATTAGCAATCAAACGTGTTTGGGGGGTGAGTTGTGTCGGTACGTTTGGGGGGCGACTGCTCGGGTTGTGCGCGCTCCGGCGGGCAGACCGTTCCTGCCGGGCCCGGGCGTTTCGCGCTGCCGTTGCGTCTGCGACGGACGGGGCACGGTCGCGGGGCCGGGTCGGGCCGGGTGCAGCCACCCGATACCGGTCAGCCCCGAGGGCGGGCCTGCGAGCACTCGACCCGCATCCGGAACATGACCGTAACCGGGCCGGCTGCATCTTCACCAGCCGTTGCGTCGGCGCTCCCTCGACGCGGTCGCGCTGACGGCCGGCTGGCTCAGACGTGGCCGCTTGCGCGGTCCGGGCGGGCTGCTCGCCGTTCGGGCGATTGCCCTCACCCCTCGTTCGCCCGGGCTGCCGCGGCTATTGGGGATTCGCCGTGCTCACCCCCAATATGCCACGGTCCGGGGCTCACTCAGGGCTGGCTGTGCGGCCTGCCGGGCCTGCGCTCAAACTCGGCCGCGACGAGCTGTGGGTCCGCGGGCGTCCAGCCCGCACCGGGCTGCCGCACGAGGCGTTTCCGTTGCGTCTGCGACGGACGGGACAGGCTCGTGCGGGTCCGGGCGCGGTGCTGTTCCGGCGGGTCCTCGCTCTCTGCGGCCTCGCTGTGGCCGTATGCGACGCCGTTCAGGACTGTCAACCCCCCGCTTGCCGTCTCGTCGTCCCGGTTCAACCGTTGCGTCTGCGACGGACGGCCTGCACGGGGTCGACGACCCGCGGGTCGGTGGATTGACTGCCCTGACCGCGCGCTCACCTCGAGGTTCATCCCCGCGCTCGTCTGTGGGGGGACACCTGTTGGCGACGCGCCGCGCCGGACAAGCCGGCGAAGGCGCGGCGGCGTCGCCGTGAGACGATTGGTGTCGGTCAGTCTGTGAGAATGCTGCGGCTGGAGAGTCGTGGTGTCGGAAGAAGACGCCGAGTGAGCGCCTTCAGGATTAACCCAATGAGTAGTAAGAAGCAGTTCAGTACTAAAGTTTCGCACTCCGAACACCCCCGAGCGGTCGACGACGACGTAGTTGATGAGACGCCAGCGCTCCATCCTACGGTTGAACTCGAAATCCAGGCCAAAGTTGACCTGAACAATCCGGACGCGGTTGGTCGGGGGTTGACCCTCGCCGAAGAAGAGCGAATGGCTGCACGTGAGTGGGAGATCGAACAGACGCGTGACCGGTGGGACCGGAGACAGACGTCGAGTCGGGAGATGCGGACGGCGACGGCGGTCGCACAGTCGAGTATCGAGGCAACGCGTGAGTTCAAGAAACGCGCTGGGTGTGTCAATCGGTGGGCTGACCCGGAAGAACCGGATCCACGTGAGCAACTGACGGCTGAACAGTTGGGCGTTGTGAACAGAGAGGCAGGACGAATACAGTCGAAACTCGAAAGGTGGTCGCGGTCGGTGATCAGCCGGCGGTTAGCCGAGGCGGTCGCAGACGGACAGTCGATGATGAGCGCGGTCGTGGGTGTCTTCGAAGAGTTCCAACAGGCTCCGGGGACGGTGATTCCGATTGCGGCGGTCAGCGAGGTCAGTCGTCGTGAGGTGTCGATTGAAGGAACGATTACGCAGTTGTGGGAGTCCTCGGATCCGGCGATTCAACAAGTGGGACTCATCGAAGACGAGACGGGACGAACGAAGCTGACTGTCTGGGAGAAATCGAATCAACCTTGGATCGATGAAGGCGAACGTGTGCGAATTCACGGGGCGGCGAAGAGCTGGTACAATGGGCGTGTCTCTGTAGCCCTCACGGGCTGGAGCACCGTCGATTTCCCTGAGCGCGAGCCGTGGTGGGAATAGCCAGCCATCGCACGCTTCTTTTTTTGCTATGTGCCGAACCGGCCCAAGCCCCACCTCCCCACCCACCGCTCCGTGCTCGCTCCTTCGGTGCTGCGCGCGCAGCCACGACCTCTTTACTCGCGGTGATGGCTCGGCTGACCCCATGCCGGAGGACCGACTAGCGGTAGTTTTTCTGCGCCGCAAGCGGTGCGGCGCTGACCTTTCGTTGGCGTCTTGATTTTCGATGGGATCAGAAAACCAATTGTATACGTGTGAGATCTGTGGAGCCGAGTTCGAAACACCAGAAGCAAAGGGCGGCCACAAACGAGGGCATCAGCTCAAAATTAGCCGGGAAGAGTTACTCTCGGAACTCCGACGGCTAGCGGACGTCTCGGGACGGGCACCGACAATGAAGATGATGGACGAATACGGTGCGTACTCTTCGGGTTGTGTAAGGCAACGGTTTGGTACTTGGGGAGATGCACTCCGGGAAATTGGATTATCACCGAACACCAGATACAACATTCCATCAGATGAAGTCAAAGAGGACATCCGATCAGTCGCAGCGAAGCTCGGAGGTCCGCCGACGGCATTAGAGTACGGCGAACAGGGAGACTTCTCCGTTACACTTGCACAAAATTTGTTTGGGAGTTGGAATGAGGCACTATTCTCTGCTGGGCTCGAGCCGCAATTCGAATACCGGATCCCTGAAAACGTTCTCCTTGACGAAATTCGAACGCTCGTCGAGACGCTGGGAAAGGTCCCAACAGCGACCGATATGAACGAGTATGGTCGATTTTCGCATCGATGCTATTTTGATCGGTGGGACGGCTGGCAGGCTGCAGTTCGGGCTGCTGGCTACGAGCCAATTGGACGATCAGGACCTGCCAACGGCAACTGGAAAGCGGACTCAAAAGATGAGAGACGCTATTACGGACCGAACTGGGAAACGCAGCGAGCGAAGGCGCTTGAGCGAGACAGCTACATGTGTCAAACGCCGGGATGTGACTGGTCACAGACTGCCCATCGTGAGGCATTCGGGAATGGGCTTCACGTCCACCACATCGAGCCGCTCAGTTCATTCGAGGATAGGGGCAATAATGTGGACTTCGAGCAGGCCAATCGACTTAAGAACCTCGTGACGGTGTGTGTTCAGCACCATCACTTATGGGAACGAGTCTCTCCACTTCGGCTGGATGTGAGCCGGTCACCCCAAGACTAGATGGGCAACTCAGACTGACGTTCGTGGGTGCTAACTGGTGAACGTTGATGTCGAATCAACCTTCGGTCGAAGTGAGCGAACGGGTGACGCTGCGGAACGTCGCAAAGAGCTGGTACGGTGGGCGTGTGTCGGTGGCCGTGACGGGGTGGTCGGACGTCAGATTCCCTGAGCGCGAGGCGTGGTGGCTGAGTAGGCGTCGCGGGCGGGGGTTTCTTTTTGACGTCTCCACCAGCCCAGACCCCACCTCCCCACCCACCGCTCCGTGCTCGCACCTGCGGTGCTGCGCGCGCAGCCACGACCTATATCAGTAACTGACTGCCTTGGATATCCAATCACAATACTATCGCTTTCTACGGCGAATCTAATGAGATGTCGAGTACTGTCTCTACGAACTCAAGTGCCTCGTACTCATGGTCACATCGTTGATTTTCAGTCGAATCAATTATCGTATCGCCATCTAATGCACCTTCTTGGATAAATACTTCACCTGGAATCACGGCATGTTCTCGAGTAATACCTGGATGGTTGTGTACTGTGATTCCAGTCGCTTTGTATTGATTTTTAACCCCATGAGAAATGTCAGAACAGATGACATGGATGTTTATTGAATCATGTGTGAGTGCGACCGCTTCTAACGATTCGGTTAGTCGTGAGGCAGAGCCCTTGCTTGGATAGCGAACATTGACCTCTCTCAGATTTGGTAGAATGAACACGAGGGAGTCAATATCTTTTGAACTCAGTCTTAGACCTACGAAATATTCTAGATCTGATGCTGACAGTAGAATGCAAGCATCAGTTGTCGTGGGATCACTACTCATTATGGATCAATAAAGGTGATCTCGTTGTCTTCTATGCGTGCCCAAAGATATCCATATTCTCCGATGGCTTCGATTTCATCTTTTTCATCTCTCCTTTTCAATAAATACTCCTCTAATTCCATCAGGACAGTATTGCTGAGAAGCTTTTGTTGATCAGTACTAGCAGCTGTCGTCGTTAATTGGAGATTTGCTGCACAGCTGTCGATATCTGGTGACCAAAATATATTCTCAACTGTGGTCAGCCAAGACTCGTCTGTAGCATTGAAATGATCTGACTCAATTACCTCTGAGAACTCCTGTTCAATCTCGTGTCTGACATGAGCTAACTCCTTGACTCCATCAAGCCTCTTACGTGATAGGTACCCCTTTAACCGATAGAGACTGTCTACTGGGATTTCTGGAGATTCATTCTGAAGAGTATTGATGTATGAAATGGTCGTTGCAATTTCTTCACTCACACGGTTTACTGAATCATCGTACGTTATGCCCGTTTCTTGCTTAATTAGTGGTTTGAGGTTTTCTAATTCATGTTCTCTTTCTTGGGCTGACGCTTGTGCAATTATTTCAGAGTCTACCAATTCTAAGATATTATCTGCACTTTCTGCCCAAATCATCTCTGCAAGACGTTGTGGATTGTGCACGAGCCGAAGTAGTGAGGCGAGCACATTGGCTGGGAATTCTCTAAACTCTCTGAAAAATAAATCTACAATGCCTTGGCCGCCTTCTGTTTGTTCAAACACGGTGACAGTAGAGTCATCATAGCTGATGTTGTACAATAGCAGATCTGAGTTGACACCGCTAACATCAGCAATCAACAACGTAAGGAGATGAGCCGCTGTAGTAAGTGAAATGTTTTCTACGGTGATCTCTTCATCATCTAATTTTTTATAATTTTTCACCTTTTGTTTAAGTTCTTGATCGCTCTGTACCTTTTCAATAAACTCTGACAAATCCCATTTGATCCCTCGAGTCTCGAGGACATAACCAAACGGTTTACCGCCCGCTTCAATAGGGACTACTCTTTCGTCACCTTTTGGTCTAAATTCTGTTCCAGTCTTATAGTAATCTCTAATAGACAAATTAATTTTGTTGATCCAAGCTTTTGCATCAACATTTGAGATTGAGAGATTTCCTATCGATTCAACATCGCTCTCATGGTCGCCCTTCTCGTCAACATCGGTAGATAATAATGCAGATGAATGGAATTTTGCATATTTTGTCTTGGGTTCTAGGTTGTCTGCTTCTTGCTTAGTTAATATCTCCAAGCTTTCTGGATCATATGGATAGACTCCTTGAGACTCGCCCCCTGTCAAATCAGTTGCTTCTGACATCTCAATTCGGTCGGGGGCCCTCACTCCTTTATGTACTGTACTTGGGATGTTATCGAACTTCATTCGATACTCCCCTTTACTGTTCCTACGAACCCTCGGTGTGAAGACCTGCGAATCTCCCTTTGTATTTAGAAACTCAATCTTATACGGGATATACTGTGTGAGTAACTTCTCAACAGACACATCTTCTTCATCATATTCTGAGCTCCGGTCTGCAGGAGCAAGTGTGAAATATCGACCAGCATCATCGAAATAGTTCTGAGGTACGTACCAGAATTCTTGGCCGTGTTCGTCTGTTGGTGGCTTGATCTCTTCATTGGTGAGTTCACCACCCAGTAAGAGACCAGGTTCATCTAATTCAACTTGGAGGGCCTTGTTTACAAAATATGCGGTCCTAAACATATCTTTTATCGAATAGATATTCCCGTGTGGGACATGTGATTTGGTGAAACTGGACAGTTCTGATAAGGCCTTTTTTAGATAGTACGTCTTCTTTTGCTCAGACGAATAGTGATCAATTTTACCACTCTCGATCTTGTCTAGAGCAACTAATATTCCTTCATACAACCGGCTTACATCTTTGTTGACTCTCGGCCTTTGCACTTCGGTTCCTCGCGTCGCCCTTGTTAATTTTTGAGATATTTGGATAAGTTCGCCTACAATCCGATCAAGTGATGTCAATGACGACTCTGGGTTCTCGTAATCTAATTCTGCTACTTTATCACGCTTTGACGATAACTCACCAGTAATATCAGAGTTTGTCAACTCATCTGATGTTTGCTCCATTATTGAGATAAGACGATAACACTCTTTTTTGAATCCTGAAATTAGCTCTATACCAGGCTCGTCATGGAGTAGCAGATTAGAAACATTTCGAATTCCTGCATCACTTTCAATGTCGAATTCCCCTCGAATCTCTCTTTGATGCCTTTCAATATTTGACTTAAAGCGAGAAACAGATCCCTCTTTCAAGAGGTTATTCTCTTGGCTAATTGGTGTCCCAAGTAACACTTTCGTGAACTTTCGTGGCTGTAATAAAAATTCGATTAATAAACTGTACCCAAGCTGGTCGCCGAAAAAGTCTTCAACCAGGTCGCGGACGTACCGATCTTTATACCAAGTATTGCCTTTGTCTTCATATAGACTGTCTAATGATTGGTAGTATTGGTGGAATTTTGTATGCATCCATGAAATAACATGATTATCTTCTGAAAGTGGAGTAGAGATATCCCTATCAAGAAAGCGATCAGCCCGGTAAAAGAAATTAGAGTCTCCGCCGTAATTTGATAAATGAATAAAGGTATGTCCACTAGATTCTTTTTCGCGGGCTGCACGTCCTGTCCGTTGTGTGAACGAGGACATATTCCTTGGAGGACGATATTGTGACACAAAACCAAGGTTGTCGATATCAACACCCACCTCCAAAAATGATGAACCATGGATTATTGGACTAGACTCTAGCTTTGTCAGCCCATCATCTGAATCTGCATATATCCTTGCAGGGCTCGCTAAAGGACCATGATAGAAAGAGTTTCCAAAAGCATTCGCCAAATCGATCCAGTCTCCAGCTTCAAGCCCGATATGTTCCTTCCATAGCTGTTTAGTTTGATCTGCATCTTCGAGCTGCGCAGAAATACGATTTATTTGACTAATACTATCAATAAATGTTAGGTACTTTGTGTTGAGGTCTTTACTCTCACCATCCATCAATATTGAATGACCAAGCATCATCGCATGTTGGATATACTGAGATGCGACCCCCGCACCCTCATCTGGAGTTAAAGCAAAATAGTAATGTTGCTTATCTGTATTTCCATCGTCAATATCATATTCTTTAGGTTCTATACAATACAGGTCATTGCTTTCTAAGCCAAATATTTTGCTCGCATATCGTTGTGGATTCTCTACTGTAGCACTTGAACCAATAAATAAGGTATTCGAAGTTCCTCCTGACTTAGAATCCCTGATAGCCTTCACATTAGAGATAATATTTGAAGCATGTGCTCCACGTAAACCGCTATATTGATGGATTTCGTCTAATACAATAAACTGTGCATCATCGATAATCTCATAGTGTGGCTTCAGAGCGATATTCTCAAGTGATTCTAAAGTAGTTAGGAGAATGTCTGGTGGGTCTTGTCTTATTGAGTTTCTATCAAGCAATAAATGATCATTTGTGAATGTGTCCCCTGATTCTTCATTTCTTACACGATAGTCCTTTGTCTTTCTACTTCCATACTGTTCAAGGATAAAATCCCGATTTGATAGTTCTTCATCCCAATGGGTCGTCATCTGAAAAACGAGGTTTCTCCCTTCACGTTTTCCGAGACCCTTCCGTTTATTTGTCACATCTTTTTTCTGATAAGGAATACTGCTTGACCAAGCACCAACCGAGGGAACATCAGCAGTAGCGAATTCATCAGACTGATCAATATTATGTATCACTTCAAGTACGCGTTGTAATTGGTCACGTAGTAATGCTCGTGAAGGATAGACGAATATCGCGTTGTTATCCTGCTTTGAATGGACTATGTTATAGAACAACCGACCCATAAATGCCGCAGTCTTTCCAAACCCTGTTGGGGCAGACACCATTACGCCCTTGTCCTTCAATTTGGACTTCCCGATCTGGCTCCCTATCGTTTGCCAAGCGGACACTTGGAATTGAAGAGCAGTATCTTGGTGTCCAAAATATCCTAAAATCTCGTTAACTTGTTCGGTGTCGATATCTCCGCTAAGGTCATCTACGTGTCTGAATTTTGGCCGTGTTCTATCTTTTACACCATATTTTATGGCCTTGGTTAGATATGGGCTCTTATTTGCTGATTGTCCCTGGAAAATCCTCTTATTATATAATGTTGAATTGATCAGCGCCTGAATATGTGGTTCTAGAGAGGTCTCACTTACGCTCGTGTTCCGATCGAAATACCGCACGTTATCAATAGCCTCCAACAGGAGGTATATTCAATGTTCTGACTCCTCTCTCATTTCAAGAGTTCTCCTGTTGCTTGGTCATACCACGGATAGTATTCGCTTCGCTGTACTGCATTATAGAACGATTCTCTTTCATCAGTAGGTAGTGCAAGGTCAAGGATTAGTTCACTCATCTCTCTATTTTCGTCATCAACAAACAGGAGTGTGATCTTAAATCGGACCACTTCTTGTCCCGAATTCTCTAGGTCTAGAATCATCTGCGTTCCAGTACTAAGCTCATCTTCATCCTTAGATAAAACCCTAAATTCTGGTTGTAGAAGGAACGTGACAGGCTCTGATTGTGCTGATAAATGGTTCCCGAGAATGCTAAGTTGGTTTCCACTCTGATTTCGTTGCAATTTTGTTTCGTACGGAGCAACGGAAATGTCGGGGCCAGTTTCCTCCAGAATAGTCTGTGCCGTTATGTTTTTTGCTGCACCTTTTCCAACATTTGATATTTCTAGCTCTAATGTAGGTCCGTCTTTTACTGAAACTGATTCGACAACCAATGATGGTTTATGATGGAGCCGTTCAATCTCGGTTTGCTTTAAGTAAATAATTATTATCCAAAAAGTGAGACTCGCCGAAAGTAGTGTTCCAACGACCTGGCCGATATCTGCCCAGTTACTTAATAACAATTGAACTAAGTTATCCACTCCCTGGCCAGAATCGTCAACTACGTTAATAATTCGAAGTGTTGGCAGGCCGAAAATTGGCATTTTTTGTCCTCGAAGTACGTCAACTGTAGATGTGTCTATCGTAGAACGAAAATAAAACATGGCGGTCTGAGTTAGATCAGTTAGAATCATATATTAAGATCCAACCTGAACTACAACTAGCAATCGCCATTAGAAGATAAACCGTTTAACCAGGCCCCTCTGAGTTGTACCCAGATGACCCGGGGTTTCCAAACAGTATCTGACGGTGACGTTGGAGCTGCCCGTCGCGGCAAGCTGTATACCCCACAAGCACCGCAGGGTGGTGCTGTCGATACACCGGCGTTTTTTCCAGTTCTGAATCTAATTGGCGGTCCGACCCCTGTCTCTGGGGGCATCTGGAGTCGACTCCGCAATCGGCTGTTTGACGATGAGAAGTTCCAAGGAGCGATGTTCCAAGCGATGAGCTTCTTGGACTTCAACCTCTCGCCAGAAAGCGTCCAGACGTGGCGGACGGGCGCTGACGGGCTCCACGACTGGTTTACTGGGCACGATTCTCCGAAAAGTAATCCCGCTCCCCCACCGTTCACACAGCCGCTGTTCGTCGACTCCGGCGGGTTCAAACTGATGAACTCACAGACGTTCGGCGATCCACCAGAAGACGGCGGAACGAAGAACGACTGGGGAATATACACGAATCCAGATTCAATCCTCGAGCTTCAGTATGACTATGGAGCTGACCTAATTGCGACACTAGATTTCCCGATTCCGAAAGGGCTGAACGAAGCTGAGAAGCGCCAACGGGTCGAAGAGAGCATCGATAGCGCTGTTCGATGTATTGAGTTACTCGAAGAATCCGAGCAGTACGCTGACTGGGATCCGACAGTCTATGCTGCTATCCACGGCCACGACTACGAAGAGATTGCATACTACGTCGCACAGCTGTTCGAACGGACTGACTACCCAGATGCAATTGATGGATTCGCAGTCGGTTCGCTCGTCCCGCTTCGATCGGGAAACGTTGACGTCCTTGTCGACATCGTTCAGGGTGCAACTGACGCGATTCCAGAAAAACGACGAGACAACCTCTCGCTTCACGTCTTTGGAGTGGGTGGACAGCTTGGGCCACTAATCGCCACGCTTGGCGTAGACAGCTACGATTCGTCAACGTACGTACAAGCTGCACAGCATCGAAACTTCATTAAACCCGATTCGTGGTCAAAAACCAAAGCCTCAGACATCTCAGCGGATGACTGGGATTGTGATTGCCCCGTCTGCGAAGATGAACTTACTGACGTTGGGATCGAAGACATGCAGGAGGTGCTCGATGCAGATCGTTCGTACAAGCCGATCGAAGTCGAACGAGATGGGAGTGTGAGAGAGTATATGAAGAGTGACTTCTACGCGCTCATCGCCCATCATAACTTCCACATGTTTCAGCGGGAAACTGACGCTGTCCGTTCAGCGATTGAAGAACGTTCACTTGGTGAGCTCGTAACGGAGAAAGCGCGCGAGAACGAAGATATGGCAGTTGGCCTTGCTCGTGCTGCGGCACGTTGGCCTGAGCTTCGTCAGTACGTCCCTCGGGACGTCGATATTGAACAGGATATCCCGACAGACGAACGCCAGACCCTACAGAGCGAAATTGGAGACGACGGAACGCCAGTTGTTCCGTCAACAAACGGGATCTCACTACAGCATTCTCCGAGTGACTTTGACCTCCAGGACTATGACTATACTATTGGTAACGAAGCTCGTGTATGTCTCGTGTTACCTTGTAGCCAGACGAAACCGTACCGAAACTCTCGGACACATCAAGTAGTCGAATCCCGGCTTCGAGAGGCGGGCGTGTGGGAGGCTACTCAGAAGGTCTCTCTGTCTGGATTATATGGTCCTGTCCCTGCTCAATACGAGGACCTCGACCCGGTTACGACGTACGACTACGTTCTTACCGATGCCGATGAACAGCAGGTTGCGTTAGTACAAGCACGTCTGGTTGAGTTCCTGCAGACGTATGGTGAGCAGTTTGATGCAGTATATGGGTACGCAACAAGCAAGACATACCGGACGACGATTGAAGACGCATTCTCTGAAGCCGGGGTTGGAACCGTACTTCCGTCCGATCCCCCTGCACGTCGACTAACCGAGCACTTCAGAGGAACCCACCTTGATGAACTCTCACAGGAACTTCAGCACGCACTTGAGCTATCGACGGTACAACGTTCAACAGAATCATCGTAGTATCAGCGTAGTTTCTTCATCCGTGGCAGTTAGCAGTAGTACGTGACTGGAGATTTACGGATTGAAATCCCTCGGTTTGGACTCAATCATCCGAAGAACTATCTCGGGTACGCGCTTGCGCTCAACATCACAGGCGATGCAAGCCAGGCAGCCGCTGTTATACAGACTACGGATATTGTTGGTGCGGTTGAGGACGCACGCGAGGGGGCAGACCTGTTGAGGTTAACTACGTCGCAGGGTGAATCACTAACGCCAACTGGGCGAAGCGTTTGTCGGACTGTGAACGAGGAATTTGGGTCGGCTGAGGCAGGACTTGACAACCTCCGTGAGTTGTACCGATCCCGATCCCGGTTTATCGAGGTTCAGCCGCGTGGAAAGCAATCATTCAGCCTCTCCTTGAGAACATCCCGGCCATTGCCAAACTCATCCATCTACTCGCTGGTGCACAACAGTCTACTGGGGGCACAGCGATACCACTTCCAGACTTTTTCGTATACTGTTACGGTGTCGCCCCCGTGTTCGCCTGTCGAATCTTTCTTCGAGCGGATGTTTCAGAAACAGTTCTGGCGTCTTCGTTTCGCTCTTTGGACGAGCTACGTGGCCAGTTAGAGTCACCGGATGACTTCTATGGCCCGACAGTCCATCATCTCAAAGCAATCCTCTACCATGCCGGAATCTTGACGACTGGTGGAAAGAACACAAGCCACCTGAGTCAATCTGACCAAGCATACCAATGGGCAATCGATGAAGAGGCATACGACTTGTCGAATATCACTCGTCATGCTGGAAGCCAGCTTGAGCAACGTGACTCGCACGAGTCGCCACCAGATTACGAGTCTCCTGGAAGAACTGAAACAACAACGAGTCGAATAATTCGAAATACATCGCTCGCGCTAGAGCTGAAAGAGCAGTACGATTATACGTGTCAACTGTGTGGCGATCGTCGCCAGTCGGCTATCTCAACAGGGTACGCCGAATGTCACCACATCAGACCCTTGGGCGGGACACATAGGGGACCAGACACAGCGGAGAATATGCTCGTACTCTGCCCAACGTGTCATGCTGACTTTGACTACGGGATGGTGACCATTGACTGTACGTCTCACGAGGTCGTTCACCAGTATGACTCCAGCCGCGACGGAGCCCAGCTTACCGTACAATCTAGCCACGAGCTTGATGATTCATTCCTTGCCTATCATAACGAGGTCATCGCGAGTTGTTCTGAGACTTCTTCGTAAGCCGAATGCGTCAGTCATTGATATATAAATAGTCTGAAGACAACCGGAATTCGATTTAGTCGAAATCTACCAATCTGAGGTAGATGTAGCCTGTTTTGGATTCTGAGTGAGGCATAGTATGCAGTTGTTCTAACTGGTAGCCACTACAGCCAAGTTGTCTGTCAGACGGCGAGTTGTATCTCGCCAACAAGTTTAAGATCAGTTGGGTTGATCAGCACACAAATGTCAGAGTTGCTGATTCAATCCTGTTCGAAACGAAAGCGTGAGATAGACGGTCAATGTGCCGCAATTGACCTCTATGATGGTTATTTTTTCCGCATCCTACAGAAGGCAAAGACGGACGACGAATTCCGTGACGAGATTGACCTTCTGATTATCTCTGCGAAGTATGGCGTCGTTGACCCTTCCCAGAAAATTGGCTCGTATAATCAACAGATGACTCAACAAAGAGCGGCAGAACTAGAGCACGATATCTTTGATGAGACGAAGCGGCGAGTTACTGATGAGGGGTATGACAAAATCTGGATAAATCTCGGGAGCGCGTACGAAAAAACCGTAACTGGGCTTGAGTCCGAGGTTTCTGCAAGCGTGAAGTATCTGAGTGGACGACTCGGAACACGGGGGGCTCAGCTTAAGACAATCGTGCGGACTGATTGTACCACTCAAATTTCCGGGTAGCCACATGGATTTTCATATCACGGGCACGGCTGGACAGGTACGTACTGGGACGATACGCACCCAAGACGCGCATCTAGAGACACCCCACCTCCTTCCAGTTGTGAATTTCTACTGTGGTGGGACGAAACGGTCACTCTTTGGTGGCGGAATTTTTCGCACACTCAAAGAGTTCGTCACAAACGACGCCGCTGTCACTTTTGGAAACGACTACAGTCCCTATTTCAAAGCGGTGATGACTTCAATCTCGTCGTTAACTGATTTTAGTATCAATCAGACAAGGTTTCAAGATTACCTCTCCACGCCGCTGAAGCAGCGACCTGAGTTCGAATCGTTTTCGGGTGCGCTGTTTGTCGATTCTGGTGGCTACAAAATACTGCAAGAAGGTTCATTAACTGGCACTAATTTCTCTCTTGACGTTGACCAGCAGACTGCATACGGACTCCAGCGAGGATTCGGTGCAGATATCGCAGTTAATCTTGATTCTCCACTCTCTCCTGAAGACACATACAGACAGCGTCTCAAGAAGATGGAGACAACTGTCGGGTATGCCGAGGAGTTTGCTCAATTGAGTAACTCAGCGACAGAGACTCGATATCTAACGCTTCACGGGTATACGCAGTCGATGCTCGCGAGATATCTCGATATCGTCGATCGTGTTCTTCCACAGCGCCTCGACAAATGGTTCGATGGAATTGCGATTGGAAGCCTCGTTCCACTCCGAAATAATCCTGACCGATTAGTACGAGCAATCCGTGCCGTGAAACACCTTCTCCACGACCGGCAACTCGATCATCTTCCGATCCATGTGTTTGGAATCTCTGGGCAGACGATGCCTCTACTTGCGTGCTTAGGTGTTGATTCGTTCGACTCGGCCTCGTATCTTCACTCAGCAATCAATGGCACATACTTCACCTCGTTTTTCGACTCGGTCCAGCTGAGCGAAGCACCCTTTGAGGAGTGTTCCTGTCCAGTATGCTCGACACCAGCGCTTGTCTCTCGGATGCACGGCGATGCTGAGTATCAAAAAGACATCCTCGGCCCGGTTGCGATGCACAATCTGATTATTCAAAAGCAGGCACTTCAGGAACTCCGAGACCAGGTCTTGCTGGGAGATCCCGATCAACTTGCTGAGTATCTTGAGCGGAAGTATCGAAATCGACGACTGCAGAAAACTGCGCTTCGCGTGATTAACGACACGCTCCGGCCAATCATCCAATGACAAGCAAACAATCTTTCAAACCGAAGGTTAACGAAATCCAAGAATTCCTTGAGGTTGCGAGTGACTTTGAGAGCCCATACGAACTCATCAGAGAGGCACTCTCGAATTCGTACGACGCCCATGCATCTAAGATCGAAATTTCGATCGATTTGCTTGATGACGGTCCGTACACTGAATCACACTCTCCGATGATGGAGAGGAATGGACCGACGAGATCTTGAAAGCTTCTTCGACCTCGGGAATTCGCAAAAATCGACTGGGATTGGTTACAAAGGCCATGGAACGAAAATCTACTACAAGAGCGATCAAGTTCGTGTGACTACTGCTCAGAGTGGGACACAGTACACCGCGGTTTTGAATGAACCGTGGAGCAAGCTCAATCGCGGAATACTACCAGAGTACACCATCGAGACAACCGAAACGGATGCTGATCCATTCACTCATATCGAGATTACTGGGTTTAGAGCCGGCCGTGGGTTTGACGCCGAGGAACTCACCTACAATCGACTTTCAAATTACATCAATTGGAAGACAATTGGTGGTTCGATCGCCCATCAGTTCGATCATGAGAGCCGAGAGATGGATATTGCGATCGAGTTGGATGACGACATCGACTCATCGACGTCGCCAGATCCCCAACCCAGTATCCTTGAGTTCCCTGATGAGAAGCTCACCCCAGACGCAGAAACAGTCGACGAAATAGAAACGCTCTGCAAACACTACGAACCGCAGACGATTACTAAGACTGTCGAGGGACAAACAGTCACAATCCAAATCGCTGGGTTTGTTGCTGGACGAAAGGCACGAGATCAGCTTCCGACACACGGTCGCCACTCAACCCAGTTCGGTGTGTGGCTCGCTAAAGATCACATAAAGGTCGAACAAATTAATAGTACGGTTTCTTCAGACAACCAGTATCTTCAGTTCTTTTTTGTGGCGAATTGCCCACAGCTTGAGCTTACTGCAAATCGCGAACGTGTTCGGAATAAAGCGGACCCAATTTACGACGCGATTCTCGGTGAGGTAGAGTGGCATATGACGAAGGTCACACAGAGTGACTGGTATCGAGAGTACCAACGGCTCCGCCAACGGGCTGTGCGAAAACAGGACGCTGCCTCACAATCAACGTCGCTTACAGAGAGAAAACAGCAGCTCTCGTTAGAGGGTCCTCCGGTTCCATCGAATGTGTCCGAGCTGTTGGTTCACTACACACGATATACGGCCAACGATTCGGGCGATATCGTCAGCATTGACCACGACGGTGACGTAAATGTCCTCCTCCATCGTGAAGACGAGTTGTATGCTGTTGCAGCAGTCCAAACGCTCCATTCGTTTTTCAGCAACGAGAAGACTGTGGAGAACGTTGATCAGTTTATTTGCTGGTCACTAGGCGATCTAGATTACTTACGTGAGTTAGAGCGAACGGACTACTTTGGGAGCAGTTTTGAGCTTCAACTACAGCAGGACCGTGTTGTCTGTGAGATTGACTCCCGTGAAGTACCGATTACTGTTGTGAAGGAGCTGGTCTGACGCTCTGGAGTACTCTCTTCCAGACGGAGGGAGAGATTCATCCTTGCAGTTCCTGTTCGAGGAGAGATTCAACAGCCAAGACTGCTTCATGTCGGAGTTGATCTCGTGGATCAGGTCCAGAAAGTTCGTCGTGCGGAACGCCCCCTCTGACGAAGCTTGTGATGTTCCACGGGCAAAGGTCGTAGTCTTCAAAGACAGCAGTTGCTGCTTCGTACGTATCGAATTGAGAGGCAATGTCTTGGTAGTCGTCTGAAATCTCGTGGACGAATTGTTTGAGCTGGGTTTCTGATGTAAAGTGGTCTGCCCTTGGAGAGTTGGAATTCATTACGAATCTATCATCGCTCTCAAAGTTTGAACCTTCGGTCTATCTCTAGTCCTAACTTCATTGAAGTTCCTTAGAGGAATCGTTGATTTCTGTTTTATTGAAATTTCATCCTCAGTTTATTGCTTCCCGCTCAGTTCGCGTATCGGGCCTGTCAGTACGTCCAGGAGAACTGCCACACTTAGACTGTCGTACGCCTCGTTCTTCAGCGCCCCTAGTGTTTTGTGATTTACAGACATTAATAGTGACTATGGCACGGGAAATGAAGTGCAGCTCTTGCGGAAACGTCCAGTCATACAACAACATTGCAACGGCCCCAGATCGGTGCCCGAATTGTAACCAGCCGTGGCAACCAAACTACTAACTCGACTTTCCTAATCCAGAGTTGGTGACCTCGCTACGGGAGGACAAAATGAGTCTCAGATGGAACTAACTCCTTGAATATCAGTAACCGGGTGGCTTCGTGGTCACTATGGTCAAACGGGTCTCACAAGGTTTGCTCTTACTAAGACCAGTAACGGATCCAATCGATCAATATTATACTTATATGACAAAATCAAACATTGTATTTCACATGGCAAAAAAGCCAAATCAACCCGATAGTGAGAGAGAATCTATTACTCCATCTGAACTGGTTTCACGGGTTCTTCGATTGCGAAGATACGTCCCTTATCCGAGCGATATTGGCTTCGCTGAGGGGGAATACATTCCACAACCAAAAATCGAAATCACAGCTAATGAGGATTCGATTCGATCAAAGCTCAACTCTATAAGTCAATTCGCACAAGAAATCTCCTGGGTTCTGCGTATTATATCTGCAATATTGATTATTGTCGCTATCGTGAGTGTTGATCAATTGGTTTTCAATCCGGAGATACTCAGGACATTGGGTCTAATTAGTGGTGTTCTCCTCCTCGTTTCCTCTTTTAGATTTAGAGTGGTTGCGGTAGCGGAACCGGTAACTGTGAACACTTCTGTTTCTACGGCGGAAATGTCTGTAGAAAGACAAGATGAAGAAAATGATTCTTAAAAACCTCAGCCATGTCTTACCCCTACCACCCCGATTCTACACTCGCTGGGTGCTCACCCCTTGCCGCAGCTTGATAATCAACAGAACCACACAGGTTCCAGTTTCACTCTGTACCAGACGCCTATACGCACGCCAGCCAACCACACCCACATGATTCGGGACGCTGAGGTGTTGGACGAGGGCTTTGTCCCCAACGACCTCCAGCACCGGGATGCGGAACTCACGCACCTCGAGTCCGTCCTGCGACCGTTTGCGGACGGCGCACCTGGCCAGTCGGTCATCATCACCGGGCCGACCGGTGCTGGAAAGACAGTCACGGCCAAATACGTCATCGAACAGCTCACAGACGCCGCGCCAGCGGTGCAGTCGATTCACCTGAACTGCTGGCGGAGTCACACGCAGTTCCGCGCGTTCTATCGGATTCTCGACGAACTCGAGTTGGCGACTGACATTCACCGCGGATCGACGCCGCACGACGAACTCATCTCACGACTCGAAGCGTACGACGGCAATCCAGTCGTCGTCGTCCTCGACGAGGCAGATCAACTCGATTCGACGGACATCTTCTATGACCTCCACTCGCTGCCGAAATTCGCCCAACTCATCGTCGCGAACGACCGCGACCAACTCTTCGGCCGGCTGAATTCGCGACTGCAGAGTCGCCTGCAGAGTGGCGAACACGTCACGATGTCTCGGTATCCTCCCGACGAACTCGTGTCGATTTTGTCAGTCCGCGTCCGATGGGGTCTCGAAACCGGTGCGGTTTCACAGGACATCCTCGAGCGGATTGCGGATGCCGCCGCCGGTGACGCCCGCGTCGCGCTTGGGATGTTGCGTCGGGCGGCCAACTACGCCGTCCGTGAGCACCGAGATGAAATCACGTTCGAGGTACTCGAAGCGGCGATGCCGGATGCACGGGCACAGATTCGCCAGCGAAACGTCGATGCGCTCAACGACCACCAACGAGCCGTCTTGGATACCGTCCGTGCCTACGGGCCGTTGAGCCCGCAGGAGATTTACGACCACTACGAACAGCAGATGGATGACCCAAACCAGCTTCGCACGGTGAAATCGTATCTCTCAAAACTGACCGAATACCGACTCATCGACGCTGAAGGGTCGACCAGAGACCGGGTGTATCGGCCGGTGCAGTCGACCTAGTTGAGCTGTTGGATATCCTCGAAGGCGTGGAGTGGTGTGCGACATATAGCGATTTCAATTATATCGACGATGGTGCGGTCGTCACAGCATCGGTCGCTATTTCTCGTCAGAATAGGCAAATAGGTTCTCTTTCCTCGAAATCTGCCTCGCTAACTCACCCTCAAGTGACTTTGCAGAGTCTCTTGAGTCGCATTCTTTTATTTTAACTACTGTTCGTGGTGGAAGGGTATTCGTGAAGTTCACCCCGCTTTTATCGGCTCCAGTCAGGTGCTCTTGGACACGTTTGACGACGTTGTTCGTTGAACCAACATAGTAGACTCGATTACCCTGGTTCAGTTCGTGCACTGCCTGTTCTTTGGGCTCTAGCGTCGCGGTTGAAACCCCCGATTCGACTTTCGTCTGGACAGCTCTGCGCCGATCCCAGATTTTGGCCGGTTCATTATCGATGGCTGGTGTGCAATCCAATACATAGACGTAGTAGGGCGAATCCATGCTGCTGAACTTTGAATCAAACTCCTGAACACTAGTTGATGATTCAAGGTCTGCGGTAACTTTGAAGGCCGAATCCGGGGTTTGACTTCTCTCTGGTGGCTCACCAACAAATTCGGACACAGCTAGTGGGAGTGTCGTTGGTGTATGGAGGCCAATTCCATACTCACGACCCTCGCGGAAAGCATCAACAGCGACGACACACTCGGCAAAGTCTCGCTTTCTGAGCCTTTCTACTGGTTCGTATAACGGTCGCCCAACTTGTTCGTGAAGTAGTCTCTTCAGCGCGGTAGCATTCTTCGCGACACGAGACATCTCGTCGGAGTAGTAATCACTCTCACGAGCGTATTCAACCGGTCTCGTTCCCGATCTGAGCTCGGCGAACATCGCTTTCGTGAGCGGATTCACGCTTGTGGTTCGCTCTCCAAAACGATCTGCTAACGCATCTTTCAGTTCTGCTTTTGTGTTCTCGTCAAGAACCTCATTAATCTCATTACGGAAGTCAGACATACTGTATTGAAAATTCAGTTCTAGTGATATGAATCTGTGCCCTGGTGTACACACAGCGATTTACAATCGTTGTTGGCTCGGAGCACAAACGAAGTGGCGGAGAATACATACAATTCAACCAATTTATCCCACACGTGGGGCCTGTGCAGAACCCATCGGCTATTCCATCTGATTTCTATCGAAACAAACTGTTGTGGTTGCTGACTATACCTCTCGATCCACTCTAACGCCACCAACCTAGCACCGACCAACGATTTCAACAGACTCCCTCGTACTGATTCGTGCAGGTCACGAATTGCACGAAACATGGGTTGCTGCAGTCATGCGATTCTGACCACGACCATCGGGGTTTCGTGAACTCGTGTACCGACCCAAGTTCGCTTATCGGACTCCTGAGCGAACAACAAGGTATGCAACCAGAGTTTCAACAGCGTCGCCGCGAGTCAGCGACTGAGACGGCGCAGGCAACCCGTGAGTCGTCCCCACCTGAACTGCCGACATTCGACCAAGACGTCCACCGACTCGTCGTCGAACACGAGTCGCGGCCCGTACAGATTCTCCAGGCGCTCGTATTGGACCACACCCTCACCACCGGTGGCGACGTGTTGTGGCTTGACGCCGCCAATCACGCGAACGCGGCATCGCTGACGCGACTCTCGCCGAGTCGCCGCCTGCTTGACCGCATCCACGTCGCCCGGGCGTTCACGCCGTACCAGCACGCAGAGTTAGCGACGACGCTCCGGGCGACGGTTGCGGAGAGCGATATCGACCCATCACTCGTCGTCTGTCCCGGCCTCGACGCACTCTACGATACAGACGAGGTTGCCGACGCGGTCGGGAAGCCACTCTTGTCGCGGGCGGTCGCGGCGATTAAGCGAGTCGCTCGGGAGTCAGACGCAAGTCTGCTTGCGACGCATCTCGGCCAGCCTGAGACGAATCCGTACGCGGAAATCGTTGATAGGGCCGTGCCATCGACGCTCTACTGTGAGCAGACGCGGTTCGGCCCGCGGTTCCGCGGTCCAGACTTCGAGACGCTGGTCTATCCCGATGCGACGGGGATGCAGACGACGCTCGCGTTCTGGCGTGACGTCTTAGCACATCGTGCGACTGCCTCGGACATGGCCGTCGAACCAGCGACGCCAAGCGGGGTGCTGGTCGATGGGTCGCAGTAGTCCGACCTATCGCGACTTGCTGCGGCGACTCGAACATGAGTGGGACGACTTCGAGCGCGCGCTTCGACGCCAGGACACGGGCCCATACAGCCGCTTGTGGGGCAATGCAACGCGATACGCTGACGCGGCGGGATATCAGAACCCCCAGGAGCCGATGGACGCGGTGTTTCTCTCGATGCTCTTGGCGCACCAGCGGGCGCTCGAAGACCTCTACGACGAACTGGACGTGGCCGACCAGGCGGCGTGGTCACCCCCGGACGACCGAGAGTGACGATGTGCTACACGTTCGACTTCATCGACGGCGACGTGTATCGCTGGACACCCGCAGGCGACGACGGAACTGCAACGTACGATATCGATTCGACGTATCGCCCGCGGTTCTACGTTCGTGGGGCACGCGAGACGCGAGCGGCGTACGAACGCGCACTCGAACCACATCCATCGGTCGCCGCCGTGAAGACGGTCGAACGGCGGCCGGGATTTGGCGAGCCACCCGAGCCGGTGACGATGATCGAGGCCACCACAGTCGAGGCGGTTCCGACGCTCGCCCGCCAAACCAATCAGGTCGCGCTCCCGGACGAACTTCGGTGTTACAACGTTGATTTCTCCCCGGAGTTCCGGTACTGCCTCGAAACCAACACCGACCCGACGCCGACGACGCGACTCACAACGGTCGAGCTGAGCCTGCCGCGAGCGCGCGCGGCTGACGAGGAGCTAACGAGAGTGACGATTGACGGCGAGGCGGTTCGCGGGTCGCAGGCGGCGGTGGTCGACGCGGTGGCGACGCGCGTCGCCGAGTGTGATCCAGACGTACTGTTTGTCAACGCGGCTTCGGTCATTCCACGACTGTTCGCGGCGGCACGCGACGAAGGACACACGCTGGAACTCGGTCGTGGCCCGCACGCCGCGACGTATCAGACACTCGCTGGCGAGTCGACGTATCACTCCTACGGACAGGTCGGCCACTCGCCAGCGCGCTACAATGTCCCCGGTCGCGTCGTAATCAATCGCTCAGCCTCGTTTTTCCTCCAAGAGACGAATCTGGCTGGCTGTCTCGACCTCGTTGAGCGGTCACGCAAACCACTCCAAGAACAGGCGTGGGCCTCTATCGGAAACGTGCTGACCGCAATCCAGATTCGAGCCGCACAGCGTCGGGACGTGCTCGTGCAATGGCGGGCCTGGCGACCCGAATCGTGGAAGACGATGGGAGCGCTGTACACCGCCGACCGTGGGGGCTTTACCTTCACCCCGGATGTTGGTGTCCACACCGACGTTCACGAGGTCGATTTTTCGAGTCTGTATCCGAACATCATCATCACCCGAAACATCAGCCCGGAGACGGTTCGGTGTGACTGCTGTTCGACTGCCGACGTGCCCGAGCTTGGGTATTCAATCTGTGACCGTGCTGGTTATCTCCCTGACGTACTCGACCCACTTGTCTCGGACCGCGATGCGATCAAAGACCAACTCGAAGAAACAACCGACCCAACAGAGCGTGCGTGCCTCGAGGGAGAGTCGGCCGCGCTCAAATGGATTCTCGTCTCGTGTTTTGGGTATCAGGGCTTTTCGAACGCGAAGTTCGGGCGTATCGAGTGCCACGAGTCGATCAACGCGTTCGCGCGGTCGATTCTCCTCGATGCGAAAGACCAACTGGAAGCGGCTGGCTGGGACGTCGTCCACGGCCTCGTCGATAGTCTGTGGGTGACGCCTGCTCCCAACCACGACCAGCGGCCGCTTACGGCGGTCTGCCAGGACATCACCGATGACGTCGGCATTCGATTAGAGTACGAAGGAGCGTTCGACTGGGTCGCGTTCGTCCCGAAGCGCGACTCCGCAGAGGGTGCGCTGACGAAGTACTTCGGCAAGTACGCGGACCCGACAGCCGATGGGTCGACGTACAAATACCGAGGTATCGAGTGTCGCCAACGGAGTACTCCGCCCTTCGTTGGGAGCGCTCAGAAAGAACTCATTCGGACGTTCGACCAGTACCACGAGCCTGGTCCGGTCATCGACAAACTGGTCGGTCATATCGATGCGTTGCACGCGGGCCGTGTCGACCCCCCGGACCTCGTGATCAACACCCGAACGTCGAAATCGCTCACTGAGTACACCCAGTCGACCCAGACGGTTGCGGCGCTGCGGCGAGCGGACGGACTGTATGACGACGACCAGCCTGCAGGAAGCACGGTCGAGTACGTCGTCGTCGACGATGACAAGTGCGGCCGTGAACGTGTTGCGCTCCGCGAAGAAGCGCCGTCGACGTACGATGCAGAGTTCTACGCGACGGTGCTGATTCGGGCGGCGACGAGTGTGTTAGCGCCGTGTGGGTGGACCCAAGCACGCATCGAACGAGCGCTCGCGGAGACGACCGAGACGTCGCTGGCCCGATGGGCGTGAGCGATCGCCGAGCAATTTTATCGTCCCCTGCTGGGTGCGGGGGCTCACCACGAGCGCTCGCCGTGCCAATGACTACGACTAGACCACCCACCAGACAGTCTGTATCGACATCGACCCACCGTGGTCACGACCTCGTCCGCGTGACGGAGTGGCTGCCAGGAAGCAAGCCAACTGACTACGACATCGAACTGTCCGACGGCGACGGCTACCGAACGCGCTTTTGGCGCTGTCGGAACTGCGGTCACGAGCGAAATCGGCGCGACGAGTTCCGCGAGTCGTGTCGCGCGACACCCGGCCGCCCGCTCGTGAGCGACGGCGGCTACGCAGTCGAGGATTCGCGGACGTGGAAAGCACTCACCGAATCGATGACCGTCCGCTTCGGGACCGTCGGCCCGCGCTACGAAGTCGACTCCATGAGCGGAAACACCTACGAGGTCGATATCGCGGCGAGCACGTGTACCTGCCCAGACCACCAGAAACGCGGTGCCGAGTGCAAGCACCTCAGACGGGTGTTGTTCGAACTCAGGACGCGCATCCTGCCCCAGCCGGACGGCCGCTTCGCGCGGTGTGAACGAGAGTCGCGACGAGAGACGAAGCCGGTCAGGCAATCGCGGTGAATTTTATCTCCCCCTGAGGGGTGCGGGGACACTTACCTCGCACTTCTGATGGCAACGAACGATCCCAACCACGACAGCGGCATCACCGAACGAACACCGACCGGACACGAGATTCTCGTCGTCACCGAGTGGGACGACGACGTCGCACCGTCGCTCGAAACACTCGCGCAGTTCGATCAGGGTCGGCGGCGCGTCTGGCGCTGTGTCCAATGCGGCGAAGAACGGTATGAGCCGTCCGGGTTCGAACAGGACTGTCCGAATCGGCCGGTGTAGGTCGCGGTCGGCGCGACGACGACACGCTACACATCGGAGCGCACCGCCAGCCAATTGTATCACCCCTTGAGGGGTGCGGGATGGCGAATCAGGCCATCTCACGACCGACAATCATGTCTCTGAGAGAAATCTACAACCGAACCTTCGACGAATCGTGCGGAAAATCCATCGACGCTACCGAGTGTCCGGAATGTGACGGTCGACTCGTGACGGATAGCGGTGAAACGGCTTGCGAGGCGTGTGGGCTCATCGTCGACCAGTACTATTTTGACCACACCCACGGCCCGCGTGTGTTCGATGAGGACCCACACTCAGTTCCGCAAACGGGTGGCCAACTCACTCCCGCACGACATGACAGAGGCGTCTCCGCAGAAATCGGCTACAACCGCGATGCGAACGGTCGGACGGTGTCAGCCAAGAAGCGACGCCAACTCCACCGACTTCGGCGCGAACATCGCCGGGCACGCTTCGAGACGAAAGCAGAGCGGAATCTCGCGACGGCGCTCGGTGAAATCAGCCGGATGGGAAGCGCACTCGACCTCCCGTGGAATCTCATCGAAGAAGCCAGTCAGCTCTACCGGCGCGCCCAGGACGCAGACCTCATTCGAGGGCGGTCAGTCGAGATGATCGCCGCGGGGAGCCTGTATGCGACGTGTCGGCGGCGTGGCCTCCCACGCCCGCGTGACGAAATCGCGAGTGTCGCGCGCTGTTCGGGTGATCAAGTCCAGACGGGCTATCGGGCGCTCAACAGCGAGTTGGGTATCGATGCACAGGTGGTCACCGCGCGGACGTACGTCACCCGACTCGGCTCTGAGAGCGACCTCTCCTCGCGGGTGCAGTCGCGAGCGTACGAACTCGCGACGAGTGCGGACGAAGAAGGGATCACAAACGGGCGGAACCCGGCTGGTGTCGCGGCGGCGTGTCTCTACCTCGCGGGAGCCGAATTCGATGTTGACCCAACACAGACTGCACTCGCCGCACTCGCGGACGTCTCGGTGCCAACGCTCAGAGCGCGGTACGTCGAACTGACTGAGCTGGGATAAGACAGCCATCTTCTGAGCCCTCGTGCAATTCTCACTGTTGGTATTTCAGACCATGCGCTTATTCATGGCTATTATCATGACCACTTATGGACGAACGCAGTTATCAGAGGAGAGTATTCATCGCAGCAACGACTACTGGTCTGCTCGGGGGACTGGCTGGCTGTACCGGGGGAGAAAGCGAGGCAGACGCTGCGCCCCCGGCTACTGAGGCGACACAGACGCCTGACGAACCGAGCCAACCAGAGCCCACCTGTGACACTTCAAAAATCGAGGACGAGTCGTTTGTCAAAGCCCGGTGGGAGGGATACGCGAATGGCACTACAGAAATCGAAAGCGTGGATTTAACAGTCACTAGTGTTGTTGATTTCCCGATACATGTTGGCGCACAAGTATTCTTCTACAGAGAAAAAGGAGGCTTTGAACCATCCACGATAGCGGAGAAAGATTTTGGTGTACTTGAACCAAATGAACGAAAAACGCTAACGGTCACCAGAACTGGGCTTAGTTCCAAAGACTGGGACGTCGAACTGCTGTTTAGCTGTCCGTAACCTCGTCGACTGTGTACAGGCGAAGGACTCGATAGGAGAGGTTTCTGATGGAGACAGCCGTCTGCTTAGGCGTCTTCGTTGTCTGCGTTATCAGCAGCCGGCGGGCGTCGCGAGAGTCGGTCGAAGCGTGATTGAGCGGCCTCGGTTCGCGCCTCGGTTTCGTCGGGTTCGTACCGTCCACCGTCGTATGCGCCGTCGGCGACGGTAATCGTCAAGACCGCGTTTTGGGTTCTCGCTCGCCACGGCAATTCGTCGCGATCAACGACGAGTTGATCGATATCCTGACCGTCGGCTTCGACGAGCAACACCGCGCGGTTGTCCTCGAACCGGTCGACTGTCGCCGTGTACGTCCCGTCTGGAATCATCAGTATGTCTCCTCAACTACGATCGCGCCGGTATTATCTACCACGGTGATGGTGTCGCCACCGTTGTTCCAGATGGCCGACCCTGAACCCCAGTAGTAGTCTGTCGACGTATCCGTGCCAGTCCCAGTGTGGAGGGCAACCGTCGCACCTGTGTCGAGTGTCGACCCCGATGGGAAGGTGTAGGTCCGGCCTGCGGCATCGGAGACAGTCCACCCGGAGATATCGAGCGTCTCGCTTCCGGTGTTCTCGAAGACGATGTACTCGTCGTTCAGGTTGTCCGTGTCGGCTCCCGCAGCATCGGCGTGGACATCAGCGACCGCCAGCGACGCGGCTGGTTTCTCAGACTCAGTTTCGGTCTCAGTACCACCATCGGTTGCGACCGGCGTGAGCGTCGCGACCGTCCCGTTGGTCGTGATGGTCGTCCGGGCCGACACGTCGCCAGTCGTTCCCGGTTCGATAGCCGTCCCCTCGCGGAGTTGTGTCGGCTCGGTCGGGGCATCGCGTTGGGTGCGAATGGTGACTTGCTGGCCGTCGCTTTCGAAGACAATCGTGCCGTGGGTTGCCGTCCAGTACGTCGGGACGGACTGCGCTGCCAGGCGGGACAGCGTCTCTTCGTTCGGATGGCCGTATTGAGAGTCGTATGCGCTCGAAACGACGGTGACGTTCGGTTGGACCGCCGCCAAGAACGGGGCCGTCGTACTTCCACCCGAACCGTGGTGGCCCGTTTTGAGCACCGTCGCGTGCAACTGCGAGCCGTACGTGTCGACGAGGTACTCTTCGGCTTCGTGTTCGGCGTCGCCGGTAAACAGGAAGCGCGTCGACCCGAACTGCGTCATGAGGACGATGCTGTTCTCGTTGCGGTCTTCGTTTGCCAGGTAGCCCTCGGGTGGTGACAGGACTTGGGAGGTCACCGATCCCATCTGAATCTCGTCACCGGCCTGCGTTCGATAAAGCGGCACGTCGTGTTGTTCGATGGCGTCGAGATACGCCTCGTACGTCTGGGAGGTGGAGGTAATCCCGGGGTCGTACACCGCACCGATACCGTCCGCCTGCGTTTCGAAGTAGTCGATAACAGCCGCGTTCCCACCGATGTGGTCCGCATCGGAATGGGAGGTCACAAGATAATCGATGCGATCGATCTCGTGTGCTTGGAGGTACGAAAGCACGTGTTCACCGTCGTCTCGGAAATCGCCGGTGTCGATCAGCATTGTCTCACCATTGGGGGCGACGAGGAGCGTACTGACGGACTGGCCGACGTTGATGAAGTGGACGTCGAGTGATCCATTGACCGACGCGACAGTCTGGGTTGCCTGTGTTGTCGCAGTCGTTGTCGGTGTTGCTGTCGACGACGCGGTTGTTCCTGTGTCGAGTGCGGGGCCACCGGCACCGGTACAGCCGGCAATGAAGACGAGAAGGACGACCGCAATCGTCTGAATCTGGAGAGTCATACGACGACATCGACGGCAGGTGCTTTATTCTTTAGTCGTCGGCGAGTGGACTTCCTACTCGGCCGTTTACGTTGGGGTCGTGAGTAATTTTATAACAGCCGACAGGGGTGTCGGCTGTATTCGGTCGACGATTCCATATGAGACGAACGAAATCAAGAGATGCGATAGATCGTGTTGGGATATACACTCGTATTGGCGACGTTCCTGGGATTCACCGGCTGTCACGGCATCAGCCGACGTACCAAGGCCGAGACACGTGGTCCGAATTTTGTGAGGAATACGAGTACGGGCGTGGCTCTGGTCTACGGTACAACGAGGCAGTCGATCGGGCTGGATCACATTGGCTCGAACATATGGACGAATTGCAGTGTCATCATGCCCTTGCGACGCCAACACACGTTGAGCGTTGGTGTCGACGCCTTCTGGATAATAAGTCAGCTGCAACCGCGTACAATTACTGGGTTCGTGTCAAGCGCTTCTACGATTGGTTGTTGTGGCATACCAACCACCCACATCGGTATTCTCCAGTAATGCTTGCTGTCGTCGCCGGTGGTGCTGCTGGTGACATCTGGGATGTGAAAATAAAGAAATGGGAGACTGTTCGTCCACGGCACAAGGAAGGCGATTCCGCATGACTGAACAGCCGCCGACTCCTCGTGAGACGTTAGCAGAGGAGTTTGGTCAGTCTATCGATCCACTTGCCGCACTTGAACCAACGTTTAACAAAACGACCGTCGACCCATTCGAGGTGTTCTCTGAGGAAGTGCTAAACGCACGAGATCTCTCATCAGCAACTCAAGGATACTTTGCGTATGTCTTCGACGAGTGGAGCTCACATATGTGTGAGATAGGACGACATCCGGCCTGTCCTGCGCTCGAACACGTCGAGGCCTACATTGAGATACAGCGTACACCAAAAAAGGAGGGTGGCCGCGGAAACACGGCACGAACGATTAAAGAAAAACTGCGCAAGCTCAATCGAGCGTATCAGTACTGGCAGGAAGACCCCGTGTTCCCACATAAAGACGGCTACAACCCATTCGAGCTAGCCAAGAAACGGGTTCCGTTGCGTGTCAAGAAGACCAAAGAGCATCGAAAAGTCACGATTTCAGAGCTTCGGGATATGATTATCTCGGTAACCAATCTCCGGGAGAGGACGCTTATCATGCTTCAGTTGAAGCTTGGCCTGCGCGCTGGTGAAGTTTCGAACCTCCGTCTCGAAGACTTCCGTCTAACAGCGTCGCTTCCAATTGAAGCATATCCAACGCTGGGGTCCCATGAAGCATTAGGAACGAGGACAAATCTCGTGTACATCCCGTCGCGGGATGAGCGGGACGGGAATAAGTCGGTTAGACCGCGACTTCTCCCGTTAGATACAGAACTCTGTTCGCTTCTGGACCGCTACCTATACGCGCGGCCCAAGAACGGTGAGCCATGGTTGTTTCTGTCGAAAAAGAGCCACACCCAGATGACTGTAAAAGGTGTGAACAAGGTCTGGAAGACGAACTTCCATCCGAAGTATGCAGAAACAGACGCGCATCGACCGATTACAAGTCATTTCGGTCGGCATCGGTTCACCACGTATTGGCGTGTCGAACAAAACCTGAACCGGCAACTCGTGAAATATCTCCGAGGTGACCGGACTGGTAGCTTTACGAACAGTAGTGGGATCGATGCATATCTTCACGCGTACTACGAAGATATCGAAGCAACATACCGAGCGGATATCTATAAATTAATTGCGGATACGTAGTACTGTTCCTCGCAGAAACTGTAGCCTACCCCACATAGTATCTCACCGTCACTGAGCTCTTCTCATTCGCTTCGAACCGCCTGAATGCGAAGCACCACCTCGGTCCCGCCCTCCTCGCGGCGGTGGTACGCGACAGTGCCGCCGAGCTGGTCGACGCCCCACTTCACCAGCCAGAGGCCGAGGCCGCTCGCGTGTCTGAGCTGCGTCTCGCCGTGAGCGTTGATTGCGGCGAGTTCGTTCGCGTTGATTCCGGGCCCGTTATCCTCGATTCGAATCACGAGTGCGTCGCCTTCCCAACTCGCCGCCACGGAGACGACCGGCGTCGACGACCCGTTGTGCTGGACGCCGTTTTCGACGAGTTCGCGGACGATGGGTTCGAGCGTGGGCGCACAGACCACGTCGTTGTCGGGGAGTTCGAGGAGCCGAACGTTCGCACAGGTGAAATCGGCGCGGACGGCGTCCGTGGCGGCGCGTATCTGGACGGCCGCGGGGTGCAGTCGTGGATCGCCGTTCCCGTCGCTGCCGCGGGTCGCGCCGAGCTTTCGCGCTTTCTGACTGATGTTGACGAGCGTCTTCGCGCGGTCTTGGAGCGTCTTCGCGTGGTCCCGCGCGTCGTCGAACTCGCCGCCGTCGATGTCGTCCAAGACGAGGTTGGCGTAGCCTTCGAGGAGGTTCGCCTCGGTTCGGAGGTTGTGGCGGAGGACGCGGTTCATCACTTCGAGTTGCTGGAGGTTCAGCCGGCGGTCGGTCACGTCGCGGAAGACGAGCGCGTGGCCGATGTCGCGGCCGTGGTGGTCGCTGAAGGCGCTCGTCCGGAGCTCGAAGTATCGCTGGCTCGACCCGAGCCTGACCGTGACCTGGTCCGTGTCCCGCTGGTCGGGCGAGAACTCCTCGACGACGTCGCCGACGGGGCGGCCTTTGAGTTCGGCCGCGGTGTCGTTCAGAATCCGCTCGGCCGCCCGGTTGACGTCGGTGACGCGCCACTTGGTGTCGGTGACGACCACCGCGTCGGCCATCGTCTCGACGACGCGATCGCGGGCGACCCACCGGGGGACCGGCCGGGATTCGAGGAGTTCGTAGCGGCTGATAGCGACGGTGCAGGCGAGTCCCGCGAACGTGAACGCCGCGGGGGTCATGTCGATCGCCGCGCCGTAGAGTTCCAGGAGGGTCGTGGCGAAGTTCCCGAGCACGGGCATCAGCGTCCCGAGGATGAGCGTGGTCGCCTGGACTCGGTAGATGTTCGGCATGTCGAGCGCCGTCCGGAAGATGACGACCGCGCCGGCGAGCCACAGCAGGTAGCTGTATCCCAGTACGATCCAGTACAGCGGGCCCCACTCCGTCTGGAGGACGGTGATGGTCCGCCCCACGGCGGGAACGACGGTGACCGAGGTCCACATCAGGTGGTGTGCGGAGTTGGTCCAGACGGCGACGAGGCCGACCGCCGGGAGCAGCGAGAGGGCGCTAATCGCCGGCGACGAGGTAAAGCGGTCCCGGCCGGCGTAGGAGAACGCGAAGAAGAACCAGGCGATGGGGGCCGCGAGGACGCCGACCCACTGGAGTTTGGCGAGCGTGAGCTTGAGTGCGACGTCCGCGACGACGAGTTCGAGGAGATAGCCCGACGACCACCAGCCGCTGGCGAACGCGAGTACGGCCAGCCCGCTGGCACCGGGCATCGACCGCCGCCGCCACGCGAACAGGGCGACGTAGCCGCTTACGACCCCGGTGGTGACCATCAATCCGACGACGACGACCACGAGGGCGGTCGGCTGCGCGAGGAGTTGGGAACCCACGATTCCTCCGAACACCAACTGTTCGACGGTTCCCCACTCAAGGTTCGGAGTCACTACAGTGGTAATTTACATCATGTGACAAAAGAGTATTCGAGAATTTCGGTGGCTGTCTCGACGCAGTGCCGGCTCCCCGCGGGTCTCTGGAGCCTCGACTCCGGCCGGCGGGTCACCCGAGCGTCCCGCCGGTTCCGGCGACCGCGGCGACGACCGCGATGCCGGCGGCCATCAACGCGCCCTCGGCGTCGCGGAGCGTACAGAGCCGTTCGACCGAGCGGTCCGACCCGGTGAGCGCGTAGGTTATCCACGTCGAGTAGGCGACGGCGGGCAGGAGCGCGACAGGGGCCCACGCGGGGACCATCTCGGCCCGCGCCGCGGCCCACACGAGCCCGAGCGAGACCAGTTCCAGCGCGTAGAGGCTCAGTTGGGTGCGGCGGACGCCGACGACCGTCGGCAGGGTCTCGACGCCGTTTCGCGCGTCGCCCGTCACGTCGCGGACGTTGTGCACCTCGACCGAGATGGCCGAGCGGAGGAAGAACCAGACCGCCGCGACGGTCGCGCCGGCGGCGTACTCGGGGGTCGTCGCGGCGACGACGAGCGGGGCGAAGCCGACGAGGACCGCCCACGCGAGCGACACCGAGGCGGTGTTGACGAGGAAGACGTCCTTGAGCCGGTCGACCGAGGGGAGCGGCACGAGCGGGGCGCTGTAGAACACCGCGACGACGCCCGGGAACAGCGTCAGGCCGAGTCCGTAGACGCCGCCGATTGCGCGGGCGGCGAAGCCAGAGCGCATCCGACGATGTGCGGAGACGAACGCGAGAAGCTCGGCGTACATCCGCGGGTGGGCGGCGACGAACGCGGTCCGCTCGGCGTAGTTCTAGCTGTCGTCGGCGATGCGAGGTCCGACGAGCTTGTCGAAGTTCGTAGATGCCGACGGTGATGAGCAAACCCGACGAGGAGGGCGGCGTTCGGCGAAATTCCGGTCGAGCGCGGACGCGACGAACACTTCGGCGATGGTCGACGCGCCGAGGAACAGCTGAGCTGTGGACGATTCGCATTGCACCGTACAGGCGAGTTCGCGGACGAATTCGCATTGCACCTTAGAATCGTGTTCGCCGGTCGAATTAGGTGTCCGCGGCAGACAACAGTATTCTCCCGGTTGAACAGTTCTCCCCGGTTGTCGCGCATTCGCGCTCGCGGTCGAACGTGTTCGGAGGCCTGACGACTCATTCTGCCCCGCGCGCGTAGTGGGGAGCGACATGAGAGACAGCGACGACAGCCGAGCGGGCGGAGACGACAGCGACAGGAGAGACAGCGACGACAGCCGAGCCGGCGGAGACGACGGTCGAGGTCAAACTGACCGGCCACGTCAGGTCGGCCGCGGGCACCCACCGGACGGAGTTCACCTTCGAGGGCGAGACGCTCCGGGCGTTCCTTGAGGCGTTCTTCGCGGCGTACGACGTGCGCGACCTCGTCATCGCGGAGCGCGAGGCGGACGCGACGACGCGGGGGTGGGCGCGAGTCGACCGCCCGCCGGGGACGTGGCGGAAGAACCCCGAAGGGGAGCAGACGCGGCCCTACGCCCGCGTGCTCGTCAACGGCGTGTTCAACGAGAACCTCGACGGCTTCGACACGCGACTCGAAGACGGCGACCGCGTCGCGCTGATGAAGCCGTTTCTGTTCTGCCTGTGAGCGGGGTACCCGAGGAGGCGTCCCCTCGGGCGCGGCCGCGAGTCGTCCCGACGCTTGACAGCCGCAGGACTGACGTTCGCGGCCGACAGATAGCCGGTATGGAATCGCCCTCCACGGACGACTCGACTCGCGACCGCGGCCCGGACGAGGCCTTCTGCCGCGACTGCGGCGCGGTCATCGACGCGCGCGCCGAAATCTGCCCCGAATGCGGGGTCCGCCAGCGCGACCCGCCGAAGTCGTCGGTCGACTCGGCGCTCGACGACCTGCTCGAAGGCGGCAACCCCTTCGTCGCGGCGGTGCTGTCGGCGATTTTCCCCGGTCTCGGACAGCTGTACAACCGCGAACTCGAACGCGGCCTCGTCTTCGCGGTCGGCTTTATCATCGCCTCCGTCTCGGTGATGGTCTTCGTCGGCTTCCTCCTCGCGCCCGCCGTGTGGCTCTACGCGGTGTACGACGCCTACACGCGCGCCGAACTCCGGGCCGAGGAGTTACGGCGGGAGTCGGAGCGGGACCGCGAGACGGAGATTTCGGTCGACGAGGAGCAGGGCGACGAGGCGGCGGACGACGAGCGCGAGGAGTAGACCAGGACCGCAGGGCCACGGGCCGAGTGCGCCACTCAGCGGGTGACCAAGACGATACCGAGCACGGCGAACGCGATACCCGTGAGTTTCGTCAGTGTGAGGTTCTCTCCGAGAACGACGATTCCGATGACGGCCGCGACGACGAAGTACATGGCTCCGAGGGTCGAGACGACCGTCGTCGAGCCGTGGGTGAACCCGATGTACATCGAGATGAGGCCGATTCCGGTGAACAGTCCGGCCACCCCGGCGAGCAGTCCCCCTCTCGCGGTGACTGCGAGCGACGCGTCCGAAACGACGATGAAGCCGAACGCCAGAACCGCCGCGACGAGATACGAGATGGCGGCGGCGGTCCGCGGGTCCATGGACTCGGAGGCGGCGTTGCCAACGACTATCCAAATCCCCCACGTCACCATCGTAACCAGGCCGAACAAAACAGCCGAGTCCACCTCTGCGAATTCCATCGGTGACGCCTCGCGTCGCTATTCAAAAGAAACCGGACCTCCACTATAATCGGTGTATATGCGGGGGCGGCTAGCCGCGTGTGGAACTCGATTCGGTGAGGCGACGATTACGCGAACTCGTCCGAGAGGTCGACGTCCCAGTCCGGCGGGAGCAGCGGGTCGGGGTCGTCGTGGACGAACTCGACGCCCTTGTCGGGGTCGAGCGGGTGGACCTTCGTGCGCATCGTCTCGCCTCCGTCGAGGAGCGAGAACATGCGTTCGGACTCCGCGAGGCGGTAGTACAGGGGGAGACAGACGGCGACTTCGTCGTCGGTGGCGCGGACGACGAGCGCGAGGTAGACGAGGCCGCCGGAGACCGCGCGGAACGCCTCGTACTCGTCGAACGTCGCGCCCTCGACGGCGGCTTCGAGGTCGGGGTAGACGTCGTCGCCGACGACCACGTCGAGTCCGACGTGTTCGACCACCTCGTCGCCCGTGCCGGGGACCGGAACCACGTCCCCCGGCAGGGCGACGACGACGGTCCAGTCTCGCTCCCGATAGTCGTCGGCGAGCGCCTCGCACTCTTCGACCACCGTCTCCCACGTGCCCGACTCGTCCGAGAGCGGATGTTCTTCCATGCGGCATGGTGTCGGAGTCCGGTACCTAAACTTTGGCTTCTCCCGCTCCCGCCGCCGTCACCCCCGTTCGCACGCCGCGCGGGCGGTCGCGGGAAACGAAAACGAACTGTCAACTCCCCCGCATCAACTGGCAAAAATTGAAAAGGTATTTCACGCCATGCAGGTCATTCCCAGTCAATGAGGAATCTACTCTCTCTTTCGGACCTCCGCACGCAGTTCTCGACCGGCCGGGGTCAGGTCAAGGCCGTCGATGGCCTCGACCTCACGGTCGGCGAGGGCGAGACGGTCGGACTGGTCGGCGAGTCCGGGTCCGGAAAGAGTGTGACGGCGCTGTCGGCGATGGGGCTCGTCGACGACCCCGGAGAAATCGTCTCGGGGTCGGTCGAACTCGAAAGCGCCCGGCTCGCAGACGAGTTCCGCGAGGAGTACAACAACCCCGCCTTCGTCGACGGCGACGTGGTCAACCTCGTCGACGCGCCCGAGGAGGCGCTTCGGGCCGTCCGCGGGCGCGAACTCGGGATGATTTTCCAGGACCCGATGACCTCGCTGAACCCCTCGCTGACGGTGGGCGAGCAGGTCGCAGAGAGCCTCCGACTCCACCAGTACGGCGGCCGCCGAAAGGACTCGTGGTTCAACGCGGTCCGCGAACTGCTCCCCCGAATCAGCCGCGACATCGACGACGAAATCGTCGAGCGGACCATCGAGGTGCTCGAATCGGTCGGCATCCCCGAACCCGGCGCGCGGGTCGACGAGTTCCCCCACGAGTTCTCCGGCGGGATGCGCCAGCGCGTCCTCATCGCCATCGCGCTCGCCTGCCAGCCGCGCGTGCTCGTCGCCGACGAACCCACGACGGCGCTCGACGTGACCATTCAGGCGCAGATTCTCGACCTCATCGACGGCCTCCAAGAGGACCTCGGCATGTCGGTGCTCATGATTACCCACGACCTCGGCGTCGTCGCCGAGACGTGCGACCGGGTCGCGGTCATGTACGCCGGCGAAATCGTCGAGGAGGGGCCGGTCGAGGAGATCTTCCACAACCCCTCGCACCCCTACACGTACACGCTCCTCGAATCGCTCCCGAGCGAGGAAAAAGAGCGCCTGACGCCCATCGAGGGCAACGTGCCGGACCTCATCGACATGCCCGCGGGGTGCCACTTCGCGCCTCGGTGTCCGTGGGCCCAGCCGGAGTGTACCTCGGGCGAGATACCGTACAAGCAACACGGCGACGACGCGGTGGACCACCGCTCGAAGTGCGTCCTCGACGACTTCGACACCGACGAGTACGGCGGCGACGCCATCGAGTCCTCGACGGGCACCGAGCCCTCCGACACGCCGCTGCTGGAAGTCGACGGCATGCAGAAGTACTACGAGCAGGCCGACGGCATCCTCGACCGGTTCCTCGGGGCGGACGACCGGAGCGTGAAGGCGGTCGACGGCATCGACTTCACCGTCTACGAGGGCGAGACGCTCGGTCTGGTCGGCGAGTCGGGCTGTGGGAAGTCCACCGCCGGGCGGAGCCTCCTGCATCTGACGCCGCCGACCGGCGGGCGCGTCGTCTTCTCGGGGACGGACCTCTCGGGCCTCGACAGCGACGAACTCCGCGCGATGCGCCGCGACATGCAGATGATCTTCCAGGACCCGATGTCGTCGCTCGACCCCCGGATGACCGTCGGCCAGACCATCCGCGAGCCGCTCGACGTCCACGACCTCCCCGTGTCCGACCCGGACGTGCGCGGCGAGGCCGACGTCACCGTGACCGGCATCGACGCCGGGCGCGTCTCGGTCACCGCGAGCGACGAAATCGACGCCATCGTCGGCTCCTCGAACGGCGTCGCCACCGCCACCGTGACCGTGACCGTCGCCGACGGCGAGGTGGACGTGGCCGTCGAAGAGCGCCTCCGCGCCGAGGTCGAAGTCGAGCGCGAGGGAGACGTCGTCTCGGGCGTCACCGTCCGCGTCACGCCGGGTGACTCCACCAGCGAGCGCCGCCGTCGCCGGGTCCACCAACTGCTCGACGCGGTCGGCCTCGAAGTCGGCCAGTACGACCGCTACCCGCACGAACTCTCGGGCGGCCAGCGCCAGCGCGTCGGCATCGCCCGCGCGCTCGCGGTCGACCCGGACTTCATCGTCGCCGACGAGCCGGTGTCGGCGCTCGACGTGTCCGTGCAGGCGCAGATTCTCAACCTGCTCGAAGACCTCCAGGAGCGCTTCGGGCTGACGTACCTGTTTATCGCCCACGACCTCTCGGTGGTTCGCCACATCTCCGACCGCGTGGCCGTGATGTACCTCGGCGAAATCGTCGAGGTCGCGGCGGACCGACGAGCTGTTCGACGACCCGCGACACCCCTACACGCAGGCGTTGCTGTCGGCGATTCCGGAGCCCGACCCGGCCGCCGAGACCGACGACCGCATCATCCTCGAAGGCGACGTGCCGAGCCCCATCAACCCGCCGTCGGGCTGTCACTTCCGGACGCGGTGTCCGCAGGTCATCCCCCCGGACGACCTCGACATCGAGCAGGCGGCCTACCGCGAGGTGATGGACCTCCGCCAGCGCGTCGAACGCGAGTCGCTGGACGTCGAGACCGCCCGCGACGCGGCGCTGGACGCGGGCGACCCGAGCGCCGAAGCCGCGGTGAGCGCCGACGGCGGCACCACCGACGCCGACGCCGTCGTGGACGAACTCCGCGAGTCGCACCTGTCGCACTCGCTGTCGCCCGAACTCCGGGGCGTCGTCGACCGCGCGCTCGAACGCGTTGTCGCCGACGACTGGGAAGAAGCGGCCGAGATTCTCCGCGAGCGATTCGAGAGCGTCTGTGAGCGTGACGCGCCCGCACTGGGTGAACAGACGCACCCCGCTGCGTGTCACCTCGTCGACGAGTAGACGGAGATCGGGGGCCGAAACGGCCGTTCGTCACGTGTCCGACGTTTTTTGATTGTCTCGTATTTTTACCGGATCAGGTCGGTTGTGTCGTTCGTTCACGTGCATAGACCTTCGTTATTTTTATAGGGGTTCATCGATAGGTACACGTATGTCACAAGATGGCAATAACGTCTCTCGGCGTCGGTTTCTGACGGCCGCAGGGACCGCTGCAGCGACGGCCGCGCTCGCGGGTTGTTCCGGCGGCGGCGGCGAGGACACCACCACCGAATCCGGCGAGACGACCGGAGAGGGCGAGACGGACCAGACCGAGCAGACCGAAGACGACGGTTCGGCGCAGGTCCTTCGCTACGGTCGCGGCAGCCACTCGCCGACGATCGACTTCCAGAACAGCACGAGCGGCGAGGTCGCCAAGGTGACCGAGCAGCTCTACGACACGCTCATCAACTTCGAGCCGGGCCAGTCCACGCTGACGCAGGGACTCGCCACCGAGTACTCGCTGGAGGGCCAGTCGGCGTCCATCACGCTCCGCGAGGGCGTGACGTTCCACAACGGCGAGGAGTTCACGGCGGAGGACTTCGTGGCGACCTATCGCCGCTTCGTCGACAGCGACTACGAGTACTACGCCGGCGACGACTACGTCTCGGCGTACGGGCCGTTCACCCTCGGCTCGTGGATCGACGAGATTCAGGTCGACGGCGACTACTCGATGACGATTCAGCTGACCCAGTCGTACGCGCCGTTCCTGCGTAACCTGGCGAT